>WRCZ01000130.1 GCA_009783685.1 Actinomycetes bacterium | reverse complement strand
GGCCTGTCCTTCGGTGTCCTCGGCGTCGGCACCGTCCTCGGCGGCCTGCTCGGCCCGCGGCTGATCGGACGCACCGACGCCAAACGCGCCATCATCATCGGGTTCCTCGTCCAGGCCGCTGCGACCATCCCGCTCGCCTTTGCCGGCGCCGACCGCACCTGGATCGTCCCGCTGCTCGTGCTGACCTTCCTCGGCGGCGTCGCCAACCTCGTCGCGATCGTCGGCTACGTCGTCGCCTCCACCTCGGGCCTGCCCGACGACCAGCAGGGCCTCGCTACGGGGCTGGTCACCATGAGCCAGCAGGTCGGAATCACCCTCGGCACCCCGATCATGTCCGCCGTCATGTCTGCCGTCGTCGGCGGCAGGCTCGGCACCGGGCTCCTTCCGGGCATCCAGGCCGCTATCTGGGTCAACGGCCTGCTCTCCATCGCGACAGCGGTCATCGTCGTCGCAGCTCTCCGTCTTCCCCGCCGGACTGCCTCACCCGCACCGCCCACACCCGCATGAGCGATACCGCGGAGGACAGGGCGACGGCCAAGCGCAGGCAGGCGGGCCGCAGGGGGCGAGGCAGGCGGCCGCGCAGCCGACGATCGACCGCCGGCCGGCACGGTGGCGCAGCGACCACCGGTAGGCAGGACGCCGCGGCGGACGGACGGGCAGCGGGCCGACCGGGGACGACACCGGGCGCGGAGGGTGGGCGAACGACGGCCAGCCGCATGCAGGACAGCCACCCCCGACGGCCACGCAGGGGGCCAGCGACGCGGGGACCGGCGCGCAGCGGCGTCGGGCGGCAGGCGGACGGCCGGGCGGACAGAGGGCGGGCGGGCGCGGAGCCTGAGTCAACGCGGCGCGCCTGCTGGACGGTTGACACCTGACGGACAGCCCGCGGCCGCGGAAGGGCAGGCGCACTCCGGACAGCCACCCCCGACGGCCGCGCAGGGCCAGCGACACGGCAGACCGCCGGCGGACGGCCACGCGGCACCCCGGAGGGCAGCCGCGGCGAGACGCGGCGACGGACGGACGGCCAGCAACGTGCAGCGGGGCAGGAGGCTCCGGCGCTCAGAGGCCACGACCGGACGCCACGGCCCCTGGCAAGCCGAACGCCTGCCAGGGGCGCCGACCACCATGGTGCGTGGTTGGGAGTCAGCCGATCCGGCCGAGATGGATCACGACGATGGTGACTGTGGCGTTGGTGATCTCGTACATGACCCGGTAACGGCCAACGTGCATCCGGCGCAGGTCCGCAGAGCCGTACTCCGCGGTACCAGGCGGGCGCGGCGAGTCGGCGAGCAAGTCGACAGCGTCCATGACCTGCCGCACGCCTTCGGGGTCGTCCTTGAGGAACCGGGCGGCCGCGTTGATGGCCGGCTCGTCCCAGATGATCGTGTAGCTCAAGCAGCTGGCCCAAGTCCGAGCTGGGCGCGGACCTGCTCGTGCGGCACACTCGTCGTCTCGCCGACGGCCTGCCTCGCCCGGTACTGGGCCAGGGCCAGGGCGTCCTCGAGGTCGGCCAGCTCCTGGGGGTTGATGAGTACCGCAGCGGGCTGGCCGTGGTCGGTGATGGTGATGCGCTCACGGGCGTGGGAGGCACGCCGGACCAGCGAACCGAAGTGGGCCCGCGCCTCCGTGATCGGCAAGGTGTCACTCATGTATCAAACTGTACACTTCAGCTGGGTCCTGTACAGGCCAGCCACCGAGCCTTTCGGCTGGCGTCAGGCGAACGCGAGGTCCGTGACGCCGCGTGGACACGGAGCACCGCCCGCCTGCTGCAGGAGTTGGCCGTGTTGACGGCCTCGCCGCCGATGCTCCGGCCCATCGGGTAAAGCGGCGAGCCGGTGTCGGCGGCACGCCCGGCCAGTCGGCGCGTCAGGCCAACCACAGGAGCATGGGAGTGGCCGGCCCCGCGTGCGGTGGCCACTGGGCGAGACGCCTGGCCGGTAACTCCCGCCACCTCACACTGATCACCGCTGCGGAGGCTGGGCAACACGTCCAGTAGTACTCAGCCACCGTGAGCATTCCATCACCGGACGGTTCTGTCCCCAGCATCGCCGGGGACAGAACCGTCCGACACGCACGGGGTCGGCCCGGCAGCCAGGCCACAGGGCGGCGAGCAGCCCCGTGTAGATGGCCACCCAGGCGGCATCCCGCCACATGCCGCACCGGGGAGACATGATCACCCCGGCAGATTCCACGTAACTTCTAAGATGCTCAAGCGCCAGATGTTCGGGCGGGCCGGCTTCGCTCTGCTGCGGAAGAGGGTTCTTCTGGCCAGCTGACCGCAGCCCCCCATAGGGTGACGGGGACGAGAGAAGAGCACGATGGATCCCCGCATACCCCGCCTGCGTCGCAAGCTGGCCGCGATCCCTTTCCAACCACTGCGCAGCCACTCCTTCGGGGAAGAGCAGCACAAGTTCTGCCTCGGTCCGAAGCTGGCGGAAGCACGCGTCGCTGCGTTCGAGGCCGAGCACGACATCGTCCTGCCCGACGCCTATCGGCAGTTCCTCACGCACATCGGCGGCTCAGGCGCGGCACCGTTCTACGGCCTGATGCCGCTGAAGCAGTGTTCCCTGCTGGTCATGAATCAGCCCGGAGAACCGGGTACACCCCGCGGCTTCGACGGCACAGACCCCAGGGCCCACGGACGCGATCTCTTCCTCCACATCATCGAGATGGGCTGCACCGACGTATGCGTCATCGCGGTGACCGGTCCCCTCACCGGCCGCATCCTCATTGGTAACAGCGACGGCTTTTGGGGCCCCAACGTCTCCTCCGCCACCGACTTCCTCGACTGGTACGAACGCTGGCTCCACCACATGAGCGCCGGCCGTGACAACCCGGCCCTGGAACTTACCTCGCCGCGGCTTCGTGCCCATCCAAATCGTCATCGCATGGCTCCGAAGATCTGACTCTCCGTAAGAACTACACGGAAAGTGAGCCAGAACCAAAATTCGTGAACGTTCATCGATCCAGTGATCGCTAACTGCTGCTCAAACTAGTCGACAAACGCTGCCACTGAACGTGAACGAAGCCACGTCACCAACCTCCGTGGACAGAACACCTAGCCCCCTAAGGCGGAGGGGCAATCGCCAGAGGGGCGCCCTGGGTTCGGGTGGAGGAGGGGCCCGTTTCGAGGGACACGGTGCCGGGTTCGACCCGCCAGGTGAGGGTGCGGTCGAGCGAGGCCAGGGTGTCCGCGCCGACCTCGAAGACCGCCTCTGCCTCGGCGCCCGGGGGGAGGAAGAGGTGGGTGAAGGCGCGCAGTTCACGGATGCGCGGCCAGGAGGAGCCGCCGGTGAGCCGGCGCAGGTAGAGCTGGACGGTCTCGTGGGCCGGGCGGTCCCCGAGGTTGCGGACGGTGACCCGGCAGGTCAGCGCGGGCGCGTCGGCGTCGACGCGGCTGCGGGACAGCCGCGGCGGGCCGTAGGAGACCTCCGTGTAGGTCAGGCCGTGCCCGAAGGGGTGGCGGGGCAGGTGGGTCTGGTCGACGTAGCCGCGGTAGCGGTGGTCCTTGGCGTTGTAGAAGACGGGGAGTTGGGCCGCCGAGCGCGGTACGGACACCGGGAGCCGGCCGCGAGGTTCGTGGACGCCGAAGAGCACGTCGGCGATGGCCCGCCCGCCGCGCGGTCCGGGGTACCAGGCGCTGAGTACGGCGGCGGCCCGGCCGTCGAGGTCGGGCAGTGCGTGCGGACGGCCCTGGACGAGGACCACGACGGCGGGGGTGCCCGTCGCCGACACCGCGTCCAGCAGCGCCAGTTGACCGGCGGGCAGCGCCACGTCCGCGAGGTCGACCCCCTCGCCGCAGGTCATGCCGGGCGGCGCGCCGGAGGAGACCACGGCCGCACCGTTGTCGTCGAAGGCGGTGGTGGCGGACCGGGCGCTCGAGCCGCCCAGTACCAGCACGGCCACGTCGGCGCCGGCCGCGAGCGCGGCGGCGGCGGGCACCGCGGAGACGTCGTCCCCGACCAGGGCGCAGCCGCGCGCGTAGGCGACCTCGGTGCCGGGTGCGACCGCCGCGCGGATGCCCTGCAGGACGGTGATGCCGCTGCCCGGGCGCTGCGGCGCGGTGTAGTCGCCGATCTGCTGCTCGACGCTGTCCGCGTTCGGGCCGAGCACCGCGATCCGGGGCGTCGAGGCGGACAAGGGGAGGACAGCGCCGTGGTGGGCGAGCAAGGTGAGCGACGCCCGCGCGATCCGTTCGCCGAGGTCTCCGGCCGATCCCCGGGAACCGGCGCCGTACGGGCCCGGGCCCGGGTCGGACCCGCCGGCCGCGGAGGCGCCCGTCTGGGAGCCGCGGGCCTCGGGGCTGCCCGCGGCGGAGCCGCGAGCCGGAGCGCCCCCCTGGTCGAACAGCCCGAGCCGGAACTTCAGCGTGAGCACCCGCTCCACCGCCGCGTCCAACGCGTCCTCCGCGACGAGTCCCCGTTCCACCGCCTCCCCGAGCCGCGTGAAGCAGGCGTCCCACAAGCTCAGGTCGCACCCGGCGTTCAGCGCGAGCGACGCCGCCGCGACCGGGTCCCCGGTCAGCCGCACCAGCCGGTCGACCGCCCCGCCGTCGGCCATCACGATCCCGTCGAACGCCCAGCGCTCCCGCAGGACTTCGGTGAGCAGGTACCGGTTGGCGACGCACGGCAGCCCGTCGAACTCGTTGTACGCCGCCATCACCCCGCTCGCCCCGGCCGCCACTCCGGCGCGCGCGGCCACCAGGTGGATGTCGTGCAGCTCGCGCTCCCCCAGTTCGGTCGCCGCGCTGTTGCGCCCGCCGAGCGTCGCGCCCTGCCCGGCGAAGTGTTTGAGCACCACGCCGACCCCGGCCCGCCGGGCACCGTCGACCAGGGCCTCGGTCAGCCGGGCGGCCAGGTACGGGTCCTCCCCGAAGCACTCCTCGGCGCGCCCCCACCTCGGATCGCGCACCAGGTCCAGCGCCGAGACCAGCGCCAGATGGGCCCCGCGGGCCCTCAGTTCGGCGCCGGCGGCGGCCGTCGCCTCGGCGTACAGCGCGGGGTCCCAGCTCGCCCCCACCGCGAGGTTGACCGGCAGCACCGTGCCGTCAAGCGCCTGGTGGCCGTGCGGCATCTCCTCGACCAGCAGCACCGGGATGCCCAGCCGGGTGTGCTCCCTGGCGTGCCGCTGTACCTGCTCGGCCATCGCCGCCCCGGCGGCCGCGTCGAGTCCGTCCGCGAAGCCGACCCCGGACCAGGGGTCCGCCCGCTGCAGCCCGTACAGCGCTCCCATCCCGCCGAAGGCGGCGACCTCGTCGCGGAAGGCGGCCGTCAGCCGGTGCCCGCCGCCGGCCCGCTCGTAGGCGTCCCAGCCGTACATCCGCTGGTTGACCTGGCCGACCTTCTCCGCGAGTGTCATACGGGCCAGCAGGTCGCGGACCCGTTCGGGGACCGGCACGGCAGGGTCGAGGTAGCGGGGTCCGGGGCGCGTCATCGCAGCTCCAGTACGGCGACCCCGTACGCGTCGAGCGCGACGTCCCGCACGGCCGCGCCGTCGCGCAGGCCGTGCAGGGTGCCGTCGGCGACCGGGCGCACCGTCAGCGGCTCGGCTCTCTGGCTGACCAGCCAGACGAATCGGCGGCCGTCCTGGTGCACCAGCATGTCGGCGCTGACGTGCGGGTCGGCCACCGTCACCGGCCGCCGTACGCCCGCGGCCTCGGCGAGCGCCGCGTACAGCCGGTGGGTGTCCTCGGGGTTGGCGTTCACGGTGCGGGCGGCCATGTGCTCCAGCGGGTAGGTGGCCAGCACCGTACGACCCGCGCCCGTGTCGTGGACGACCAGCGCCGGCCGGCCGTGCGCGTCCACTGCCACGACCCGGCCGGCGCGCGGCTCGACCGGCAGGTAGGCGCGGCTGTCGGCGTTGCCGGCGACCGGGAAGCGCAGCACCTCGCCCGCTGCCAGGCCCCCGAACGGCTCGGTGAACGTCATCTCCAGGACGTCGTCCTCGATCGGCTCGGCCACCCCGTAGGAGAGTTGCAGCTCCACGCCGAACAGCCCGTCCAGGTCGTCGAACCACGGGCCGCGGGTCGCCGGGTGCTCGCCGGAGCAGAAGGACAGGTAGACCGTCGCCCCCGCTTCGGCGCGCGCGGCCAGCTCCCGGCGGGTGCGGGTGGTCAGCTGCCGGGTGGCGGGCAGCAGGTACAAGGCGGCCTGCCCGGGCAGGTGGTCGGCCTCCCGCAGGAGGCCCACGGCCAGGTCGGCGGCGCGCGCGGCGACGTAGGCCTGGTGCAGTGAGGTGAAGATCAGCGGCCGGTCGGCGGGCCGGCTGTAGGGGTAGCCGCGCTCCAGGAAGGCGGGCACCACCAGCGCGGCGTCGGCGTCGGCGCGGGAGCAGCGGGCGAAGTCCACCGCCTGGAGCACGTCGGCGAACGCGGCCAGCTCGCGCAGTGGCTCCTTCGGCGCGCCGGTCGCGTCCGTGATGCCGAAGTGCATCTCGAAGGGGTGGTGGTCGTAGGGCGAGCGGTCCCACAGGTCGTCGTAGTCGGTGTTGTTCCAGGCCATCCAGCCGCTCGCGCCGCCCAGCAGCGAGTTGTGCAGGGTCTGCCGGTAGTAGTGGCCGGCGTTGCGCGCCGAGACGGTGTCCGTGGACAGCCCGAACTCCTCCAGGACCACCGGCTGCCCGGTCACCGCCGCCAACTCGCACTCGAAGGCCGCGCGGTAGTGCTGGCGCGGCCGGTCGGTGTCGGAACGGTAGACGTGCGGGCCGACGAAGTCGACGTACTCGGCAGTGTCCCGCAGCGAGAACCCGTTGTCCTGGCCGGTCACCTCGATGCCCCAGGCGCCGTCTCCCAGCGACACCGGCTGGGTGGCGCCGGTGGCCCGGACGGCGTTGCACATCGCCTGCGCCCAGGCGGTCACCACGTCCGCGGACGGCGGGTCGACCTGGTAGATCCGGCCATAGCCTGGCATCTCGTTGGTGATCAGCCAGCCGGTGACGGCCGGGTGGTCCTTGAAGCGCCGCGCCATCTGCGCCACGAACCACGCCTGCCGGCCCACCATCCACACGTCCTCGTACAGGTCGCGGCCGCCGCGCCAGGCCGGGTCCCAGTTCTCCCCGGACATGTGGCCGACGATGAAGGTGGGCACGGTGCCCATGCCCTCCGACCGGTGCGCGTCGAGGAAGTCCTCGAAGCGGGCGCAGAGTTCCTCGTCGATCCGGTGCGGCTCGGGGTGGAAGTCCGGCCAGTAGAAGAAGGAGCGGGTGGTGTTCAGCCCGTGTTCGGCCAGCGTGCGCAGCTCCTCGCGCACGGTCTTCGGGTCGTAGTCGCGCCACATCAGCGGACCGCCGGTACGGGACCAGAAGTTGGCGCCGAGCCAGGGCAGGACGTCGGGCTGGTGGGTGAGCTGGGCGCTGTGGCGTCGCATGGTCCTTCTCGGGTGTTCGGGGTTCGGGTGGTGCGGGTGGTGCGGGGGTACGGGGCCCGGCGGGGGCCCGGCCTCAGCCGGGGGCCGGGCCGGTGGACGCGCGGACCACCAGCTCGGGCAGTCCGGTCAAGGCGGTCCCCTCGACGTCCTCGCCGCACAGGGACAGCAGCAGCCGGGCGGCCGCCGCGCCGACCTTCTGCACCTGCTGGTCGACGGTGGTCAGCCGCGGGTGCAGCCAGCTGCCCAACGGCAGGTTGTCGTAGCCGACGACGGACAGGTCCTCGGGGACGCGCAGCCCGGCCCGCTGCGCGGTGCCGATGCCGCACACGGCCATCGAGTCGTTGGCGTAGACGACGGCGGTCGGCCGGTTCCGGGCGCCAAGCAGCGCCTGGGTCGCACCGACCGCCATCTCCGCGCTGAAGTCGGTGTGCAGCACGGCGAACGGCCGCAACCCCGCGGCGGTCAGCGACTCCTCGAAGGAGGCCCGGCGCAGCCGGGTGTGTTGCAGTTCGGGCGGGCCCGCCACGTAGGCGAGCCGCCGGTGGCCCAGGCCGAGCAGGTGCGTGACCGCCGCCGCGACGCCCACCCCCTGGTCGCTGAGGCCCACCCGCGGCACCACGGCGGTGTCGTCCGGGGAGCCGAGCAGCACCGCGGGCAGTCGCAGCCGCGCCAGCAGCGCCGGGCGGGCGTCCTCGTCGCGGGCGTCGGTCAGCACCGCGCCGTCCACCCGGCCCTCGGCGGCGAGCCGCTCGTACAGCGCGTTCTCCTCGCGCAGCCCGCTGACCAGGTGGAGCAGCAGGCCGTAGCCGCGCGGCGCGAGTTCGCCCTCGATGCCGGTGATCAGCTCGCTGAAGTGCGGGTCGGCGCCGAGCACGTCGGTGGGGCGGCGCACGACCAGGGCCAGGCTGCGGGTGCGCGCGTTGCGCAGCGCAGCGGCCGGGGCGTTGGGGGACCAGCCCAGCTCCGCGGCGGCCGCGAGGATACGGCGCCGGGTCGGCTCGGACAGCCGGCCCTTGTGGTTGAACGCCTGGGAGACGGCGGCCGTGGAGACCCCGGCCGCCGCGGCGACCGCCTTGATCGTCGGCCGCCGCCCGGCCCGCTCGGTGCGCGGTTCGGTGACCCGCTCGGCAGACGGCTCCGTGGTGGGCTCGATGGGCACGGTCACATCTTCACCGCGCCACTGACCAATGCCTGCTGCATCCGCTTCTGCAGGACCGTGTACACCACCCACACCGGCACCAGCGTCAGGACGGTGCCGGCGGTCAGCACGCCGTAGTCGGTGCCGGTGACCGACTGCAGCGTGGGCAGCGCCACCTGCACGGTGCGCTGCGCGGGGTCGGGGCCGATGATGACCAGCGAGTACAGGTACTCGTTCCAGAACGTCAGGAAGTTCAGCAGCAGGACGGTCGCGATGCCCGGCAGGCACATCGGCGTGTAGATGTGCCGCAGCACGGTGAACGTGGACGCCCCGTCCAGCCGGGCGGCCTCCTCCATCTCCGGCGGGATGGTCCGCATGAACTGCACCAGCACCACCACCGACAGCGGCAGCGCGGTCGCCGGCAGGAACAGCACCATGAACGTGCGGGTGTGGAACAGCCCGGTGGCCGCTGCCAGCAGGAACGTCGGGAACAGCGCGGCGAACGTGGGGATCAGGAAGCCGAGCGAGAACACCTTCTCGATCACCCCGGCCGCCCGGCCGGTGGAGCGGGCCAGCGCGAACGCGGCGGGCACCGCAAGCAGCAGGGTCAGCGCCAGCGAGAAGAGCGTCACCAGGCCGGAGTTGACCACCGCGAGTCCCAGGTGGGCGGTGTCGTAGGAGGTCGTGAAGTTGTGCAGCCCGAGCGACTTCGGCGGTGCGAACGGATGGGCGAAGATGTCGTCGTTGCTCTTGAACGCCGATGCGAGGAAGTAGTACAGCGGGACGACGAGCAGCACCGCGTACGCCCACACCAGGATGTGCGCCGGGAGCCAGCGCTTGCCGAACTTCATGGCTCAGCTCCGATCAGTAGGTCTGGCGGAAGACGCGGCGGATGACGAGCAGGCCCACCAACCCGGTCAGGAACAGGAACACCCCGACGGTCTGGCTGTATCCGAGGTCCGAGGCGATGAACGCCTTCTGGTAGACGAGGAAGGACAGCGTCGTGGACGACGTGCCCGGGCCGCCCTGCGTCAGCAGCAGGACGTGCTGCGCGGAGCCGAAGAGCGTCCACAGGAACTGGAGCATCGTGACGACGCCCACGTAGTCGCGGATCACCGGGAAGTGGATCTTCCACATCATCCGCCAGTGGCCGACGCCGTCCAGTTGCGCGGCCTCGCCCAGCTCGTCCGGCACGCTGCTGAGCCGGGCCGCGAACAGCACGGCGGTGAAGCCGATGCCGCCCCAGACGTCCAGCGCGATCAGGCAGGCCAGCGCGGTGGAGGGCGAGGCCAGCCAGGCGTCCGTCAGCGAGCCGAGGCCGACGTCCTTCAGCGCCCCGTTGAGCAGCCCGTCCGGGGACAGCGCCGCGTAGAACACCATCGCCTTCGCGGGCGTCGATATCAGCCCCGGGATGAAGAGCAGGTAGCGGATGACGCGGTGCCCGGGCGGGCGCTGGGCCACGTAGTAGCCCAGCATGTACGCGCACACGATCATCACCGGGATCGCGACGGCCAGTTGGATCGCGGTGTTGGACACCGCGTCCCAGAACGTCGGGTCGTGCAGGACCGTGCGGACGTTACCGAACCCGGCGAAGGAGACCGGCTGGAGCATGCCCGGCCAGTGCAGGGCCGCAATGACGAAGATCGCGACCATCGGCCCGAGCATGAAGACCAGGTACCAGGCCAGGGCCGGCACGGCGAGCACGGTGCCGCCCTGCCGGGGCGGGCGGCGCCCGGCGGAGGCGGGGGCCGGGACACGTCGGCGGGTCGAGGCACCGCCGTCCGGCGTCGTCGTCAGCGTCGTCATGCGGTGGCTCCCGGGGTCGGGGCGGCTGGGCGGGGGCGGGCAGCCGCGGGGCCGCGGCAGGTCGCGGGGCGGCGGCAGGTCGCGGGGCGGCGGTGGGCAGCGCGGCCGGGGGCGGCGCGGCGGGCTGGGGCGCGGCGTTTCATGCGGACCGGTACGCGGACTCGAGCGCCGCGCGCACCTTCGCGGGGCTCGTCCCGCGGGTGAACGACGTGCTGGTCGCGGTGATCAGCGGCTGGGTGGCGGCCGGCGGCACGTACACGTCGGGCAGCAGCACCTCGCTGACCGTGGAGCCGAGCCGCTGCGCGGCGCCAACCAGCGGGAAGTCCTTGCTCACGGTGTCGGTGCGCAGCGCCATGTCCCGCCCGGACTCCGTCACGAACCGCGAGACCGTGTCGGCGCGGTACATGAACCGCAGGAACTTCTCGACGTGCTCGATCTTGTGCACGCCGTTCGGGCTGATCCAGAAGCCGATCAGGGTGAACGCCCTGATGATCGTCGGCCGGTCGTGCGCGGCGCCCTCGGCCAGCGGCCAGCCGCCGACCTCCGTGTGCCGGGCGACGTCCGCCGGCACCTTCGCCAGCGCGGACGACATCGCCGACTGCGCGGCGGCCGCCTGCGTGTTGTACTGCGTCGACATGATGTCCGAGGTGAGCCCCTGCGCCTTGTCGGCGAAGACCCCCGCGTCGCGCAGCATCGTGAAGTACTCGATACCCGCGCGGGCACCCCGGCTGCCGAAGTCGCCGGTGGAGTAGGCGTGCCGCGCCTCGTCCTCGGTCAGGAACGTCTGGATGATCTGGGCGAGCAGCTTCTGGCCGGTCCAGTCGTTGCCGCCGACCGTCACCGGGGCGATGCCCTTGGCCCGCAGCTTCTTCGCGGCGGCCATCAGGTGGTCCCCGGTGGTGGGTATCGCGTCCACACCCGCCTTGTCCAGCAGCGCCCGGTTGTAGGCGACCGGCCAGTTCGTGGCGAAGTACGGGAACGCGCGCAGCCTGCCCTTGTCGTCCGTCCACGCGGACAGCGCCGCGGGCAGCACCCGCTCGCGCAACCCCCAGTCGTCGAGGTAGCCCTTGACGTCCACGGTGGCGTCGACGTCGGTCCACGTCAGCGTCTTGTCGTACAGGTTCACCATCACGACGTCGGCTTCCTTGCGGGCCAGCCGCGACGTCTCGTACACCTGGCCCAGGTCGTCCCCGTTGATCAGGTTCTTGACCTTGAGCCCGGGGTTCTCCTTGCGGAACCGGTCCACCGCGGCCAGATACGTCGGCGAGCCAGTGGCGGTGGTGCCGAGCTGCGTATGGACGACGAGGGTGTCCGGATCGGAGTCCGAGGCGAACAGCGACGAACAGCCGGACAGAGCGGGCAGGGCGGCGGCCGCAGCCAGACCGGAGCCGGCGGCGAGCAAACCGCGCCGGGTCAGCGATGAGCGCACAGCGAAGGTCTCCAACCAGGCGGTTAACGATTGGTTAATCGATGTACCTCGTGAGGTGCGAGGACTTTAGAGAGTCACGAACTTCTGGTCAAGGGGGGAGGCCGCAGGCCGTCGGGCGGCACCACGGGCGTGCGCGCGCTCGAAGCCCGGGCCGACGGCGTGGGCCGGGCGGCGCGCGAGGGCCCGATTCGACGCTGGGAAAGGGGAGTTGGCTGCGTAGGTGAGAAGTGAGAGCG
>WRCZ01000129.1 GCA_009783685.1 Actinomycetes bacterium | reverse complement strand
GAGGCGTCCGCGTCCTGACCCCGAGCCGTCCGCGGCCCCCGCCGTCCGCGGGCACGCCCCGGAGGGGCGGGGGGTGGACCCGGATGGGAGACTGACCGCATGCGCGTGTACCTCGGCTCCGATCATGCCGGCTTCGAACTGAAGAACCACCTCGTCGAGTGGCTGACCGCCAACGGCCACGACCCCATGGACTGCGGCCCGCACGTCTACGACGCGGTCGACGACTACCCGCCGTTCTGCCTGCGCGCCGCCGAGCGCACGGCCGCCGACGCCGGCTCCCTCGGCATCGTGATCGGCGGCTCGGGCAACGGCGAGCAGATCGCCGCGAACAAGGTGAAGGGCGTGCGCGCCGCGCTCGCCTGGAGCGAGCAGACCGCCTCGCTGGCCCGCGAGCACAACGACGCCAACGTGCTGAGCATCGGCGGCCGGATGCACAGCCAGGACGAGGCCACCAAGTTCGTCGAGATCTTCCTGGGCACCCCGTACTCGCACGAGGAGCGCCACCAGCGCCGGATCGACATGCTCACCGCCTACGAGGCCACCGGCGAGCTGCCGCCGATCCCGGCGCACCACCCGCAGCAGGACTGAGACGGCGTGCCCGAAGGCCACACGATCCACCGGCTGGCCGAGGACTGCCGGCGGCTGCTCGCCGGGTGGCAGGTGCGGGTGAGCAGCCCGCAGGGCAAGTTCGCGGACAGCGCGGCGCTGCTGGACCGCGCCGTGCTGGACGGCGCGGACGCCCACGGCAAGCACCTGTTCCTCGGCTTCGAGCAGGCCGGCTGGGTGCACATCCACCTCGGCCTGATCGGCAAGGTCACCTTCGACGGCACGGTCAGCGACACCGTGCGGCTGCGCATCCAGGGCGGCCGGCGCGGCGAGCACACCCTGGACCTGCGCGGTCCCGCCGCGTGCGAGCTGATCACCGAGCCCGAGAAGCAGGCGATCCACGCCCGCCTCGGCCCCGACCCGCTGCGGCCCGGCGAGGACCCGGAGCCGGCCTGGGCGCGGATCTCGCGCTCCCGGGTGCCGGTGGCGGCGCTGCTGATGGACCAGAAGGTGCTGGCCGGCGTCGGCAACGTCTACCGCGCCGAGGTGCTGTTCCGGCACGGCGTGGACCCGTTCCTGCCCGGCAGGGACCTCACCCGACCCGTGTGGGACGCGATGTGGGCCGACCTGGTGGAGCTGATGCGGGCCGGGGTGCGGGCCAACCGGATCGACACGGTGCGGCCCGAGCACGAGCCCGAGGCGATGGGCCGGCCGCCGCGGCAGGACGACCACGGCGGCGAGGTCTACGTCTACCGGCGGGCCGCGATGCCCTGCCTGGTGTGCGGCACGGAGGTCCGCACCCAGACGCTGGCGGCCCGCAACCTCTTCTGGTGCCCCACCTGCCAGCCCCCGGCGACTTAGGGCGCCCGGGCTCGTCCTGCCGGGGCGCCGCGGCCGCGTCGGGCGCGGGTCAGGCCCGCTCCCTCGCCGACGGCCGCCCGCCGGCCGGCATCTCCGTGTCCGGGCCCTGGGCGTCCGCGTCCTGCGCGGGCGGCGGGGCGGGCGGCTCGGGCGCGGCCGGGCGGCGGCCCGGGATGCCGAGGGCGAGCAGCGAGCCGAGGAACGCGTACCCGGCGACCGCGGCCATCGCCGCGCGGAACCCGCGGCTGAAGTCCTCGGCGGACGCGTAGCCGCCGCGGGCGGTGAAGACGGCGACGGTCACCGCGACGCCGAACACCCCGCCGAAGATGCGCAGCATCATGAACGCGCCGGACGCCTGGCCGATCTCCTGCGGCCGCACCGCCCCGACGACGGCCTTCTGCGCCGCGGGCATCGCCATCGTCATCCCTGCCCCGCCCACGACCAGGGCCGGCACCAGTTCCCCATAGCTGGTGCCCGGTCCGGCCACGCACGCGATCCAGGCCATGCCGGCGCACTGCACCAGCAACCCGGCCGCGACGAAGGCCCGTTCGCCGAAGACGTCGGTCAGCCGGCCGGCGATCGGCGCGCACACCATCAGCGTCGCGGTCCACGGCACGAGGCGCAGCCCGGCCCCGATCGGCCCGCAGCCGTCCACGGTCTGGAAGTACTGCGCGAGGAAGAACAGCGTCCCGTACAGCGAGGCGAACAGCAGGAAGTTGGCCGGGTTGGCGGTGGCGAACGCGCGGTGGCGGAAGAACCGCATCGGCAGCATCGGCGCCGGCGCCCGCCGCTCCCAGCACACGAACGCCGCCATCAGCGCCAGCCCGCCCGCCTCGGCGCCCAGCACCTCGGTACTGCCCCAGCCCGCCGTGTTGCCGCGCACCAGGCCCCAGACCAGGCCCAGCGCGCCCAGCGTCACCAGCACGACGCCGCCCAGGTCGAAGCGGCCGTTCGGGCCGGTGCTCTCCGCGACCCGCCGGGTGGTCAGCACGACGGCGGCCACGCCCACCGGCAGGTTCAGCCAGAAGATCCACTGCCAGGCCAGCCCCTCGGCGATGACGCCGCCGATGAACGGGCCGCTGAACGTCGCGAGGCCCGTGAGGCCCATGTAGAGCCCCATCGCGCGGCCGCGCCGCTGCGGCGGGAACGCGGCGCTGATCAGGGTGAGGGACAGCGGCAGCACCATCGCCGCGCCCGCGCCCTGCAGGGCCCGGAACGCGATCAGCGCGCCGACGTCCCGGGACAGCGCGCAGGCCGCGGAGGCCGCGGTGAACACCGCGAGCCCGGTGGTGAACACGCGTCTGCGGCCGAACCGGTCGCCGAGCGCGGCACCGGTCAGCAGCAGCACCGCGAAGGTCAGGTTGTAGGCGTTGACGGTCCATTCGAGCGTCTCGGGCGACGCCGCCAGGTCCTTCCGGATCGTCGTCAGCGCCGTCGTCACGACCAGGCTGTCCAGGGCCATCATGAACGACGCCAGCGAGGCGAGCCCCAGGACCCACTTCTGGGTGGACGTCATCCGTCCTCGGTCGGTCTCCACCGTTCTCCTCCGTGCAGGGGGTGTCTCGCATGAACAGACACCCCCCGCACCGGAAATCGGGCGGTGGCGGCGGACCGGCCGGTCATCGGCCTTCGCGCACTGCCGGCGGCCGTCTCAGGCCGTCAGCAGCCGCAGCCGCAAGCGGCCACAGCCGGCCGCCGCCGGCGTGGAGAACCCGCAGCGGTCAGAAGCGGTGCGGCAGCCAGGGCTCGGCGTCGCTGCGGAACGCCGCGGACGCCGCGGCCAGCGCGCCCGGGCGCAGTTCGCGGACCAGGCCGGCGCCGGCCATCGACCGCAGGCTCGGGCCGCCGAGGTAGGCCGCACCCAACTCCTTCACGGACAGCGAGAGTTCGGCCGAGTCGGTGGTCCGCACGCAGTCGGCGCCCTTCGGGTCGCCGGTCAGCCGCCAACGCCCGCTGTTCCAGGGGCAGAACGCGTCCTCGACGTCCAGCACCACGTCCACCGGCGCCGCGTACGTGCGGGCCGACAGCGCCGCCGGCAGGTCCACCAGGCGCAGGTGGAGGCCGTCGCGGAAGCCGAGGTCGCAGCGGCGGATGTCGGACACCAGTTGCAGCAGCGCGTCGTCCAACGGCCGGTTCCAGAAGGTGATCCGGGACATCAGGTCGACCCCGGAGAGGTACCGCCACAGCGCCGCACAGGTCACCGGATCGAGTGCTTCCAGATCGCGCAACCTGACGGTGCCGTCCGGTCCCCGGTGGCTCCAGACCGGCTGCGTGGCGTAGCGGGCGTATCCGCGTACCTCACCGTCCACTTCGGCCAGCACGCAGAGCAGTTCGCCCGCGCCGTCGCGCGCGGACGGCGGGTCGAGCACCGGCTCCTGCTCCCACCCGGGCCGGCGGGCGAGCATGCCGGGGCGCTGCGGGACCGTCTGCGCGTAGATCGCCTCGCACACCTCGACGGCCTCGGCGGGCGGCACCAGGCGGAACCGCACCCGGTCCGTGCCCTCGGGGGCGTGGAAGGAGACCCGGGTGGTGTCCACGGTGCCGCGCATCTGCCGGCTGGCGATGCCGTAGCCGAACCGCCCGTAGATCGCCGGCTCTGACGCGGTGAGGACGGCGAACGGCTCGCCGCGGTCCCGGAAGTCGTCCAGCTGGTGGCGCATCATCGCGGTCAGCACGCCGCGGCGGCGGTGGGTGGGCTGGACGCTGACCATGGTGACGCCCGGCACGTCCGCGGCCGCCCCGCCGGGCAGGGTCATGCGGAACGAGAACGCGCCCGCGGTGCCGACGAGTTCCTCGCCGTCCCAGGCCGCGACCATCCGGTCGAAGTCGACGATGCGGCGCCACAGGGCCCGTTCCTCGACCGGGTCGGGCGGGCCGCCGAACCCCCGTTCCAGGCGGTCGAAGAACAGTTCCCACTGGTCGGCCTGCAGTACCCGTACGTCTGGCGTCGTCATGGACCCTGCCTACCAGGCGCGTCACCGCCCGGCGAACACATTTTCCGATGGGCGCCCCCGGCCGGTGGTTCCGGTCCCCGCGGCGGGTCCCGCCGATCCCGGCACAGCTCACAGCCGTATCGCTCTGCACGGCGGGCCGATCGATGGGTAGGGTCGCCGGGACATGGCAAAGGACGCGCCAAAGGGCATGGCAAGGGAAGGCATCGGGCTCAGGTGGAGCAGGCGGCTGCACCGGGCCCGGCTCGGCGTGCGCCGGTCCGCCGTGGACTACTTCCGCGGCGACGCCTCGGACTGGGCGGGCCTGGCGGTGGTCGCCCTGAGCATCCCGGCGCTCGCCTACATCACGGTCTGGTCGCCCGAGTGGTGCCCGCCCAGCGCCCTGGCGCTGCCGATCCTGGCCGGCGGGCTGCTGCTGCGGCCGGCGAGCCTGCTGCTGCTCTACGCGGCCTCCGCGGTGGCGCTGGTCGCCGAGTCCGCGGCGCTCGGCCCGTACCGCGAGGGGCCGGCGCGGGTCACGCCCGGCACCGTGCTGGTGGTCACCGCGGTGGCGCTGACCGGCCTGATCATCGCCCAGTTCAGGGCGCGGGTGGGCGTGCCCTGGCGGCGCGGCCACACCATGCTCTTCGACCTGCGCGAACGGATCAGGGTGCAGAGCCGGTTGCCGAGGCTGCCGGGCGGCTGGCACGCGGAGATGGCGCTGCGGCCGGCCGGCGGGCAGTCCTTCTCCGGCGACTTCGTGGTCGCCACCCGCACGTCGGGCGGGCGCGTGCTGGAGGCGGTGCTCACCGACGTCTCCGGCAAGGGCATGGACGCCGCGTCCCGTTCGCTGCTGCTGTCCGGCGCGTTCGGCGGCCTGCTCGGCTCGCTGCCCCCGCACGCCTTCCTCGGCGCCGCCAACGGCTACCTGCTGCGCCAGAACTGGGATGAGGGATTCGCCACTTCGGTGCACCTGGTGCTGGACCTGGAGACCGGCGACTACGAACTGCTGTCCGCGGGGCACCTGCCCGGGGTCCAACTCCACGCCGGCGCCGGCAAGTGGGAGCAGAAGGCCGCCGAGGGCCCGCTGCTCGGCGTCTACGACGGTGCCGAATTCCAGGGCGTCAAGGGCACGTTGCAGTCCGGTGACGTGCTGATGCTGTTCACCGACGGGCTGGTGGAGACCGCCGACCGCGACATCGCCGAGGGCATGGACCGGCTGATGGGGGAGGCGGACCGCTTCGTCGCCACCGGATTCCGCGGCTCCGCCTGGCGGTTGATCGAAGCGGTCGCCAAGGATGTCAACGATGATCGTGCGTTGCTCATGGTGTGCAGGGACTGACGCTCGGGAATGGGACTATGGGTTGCACGGTCGCATTGTGGTCTCCCGGGTCCCCGGGCGATGGCACCATGGAGCGGGCGAGGCGGGGGCAGGGCAGCGGCACGGTCCCCGGACCGGCAAGGAATTACCGATTGAGGAAGTGATCCGCTGTGGTTATCTCCCTGTCCGCGGTGCTGTTGCTGGCGATCGTCCTGGTGGTGATGATCCGGAGCAAGTCCATCAAGGTCGGTCCGGCCATAATCGCCGCCCTGTTCGGGTTCTTCCTCGCCTCGACGAACATGGCCCCGTCGGTCAACCGGTTCCTGACGTCACTTGCCGACACGATCAACCAGATAAAGATCTGAACCGGTCGCGGGCTGCGGGTCCGCGGACAGCACCTGGCGCAGCGTCTGCTGCGCCTCGTCCGCGGAGGACGCGGCCAGCAGCGCGGCGAGCACCGCGATCCGGGCCTGGCCCGGACGCAGCGTTCCGGTCAACTGGGCGCCGGCGGCGGCCAGATCGACCGCGCCCCCACCGGTGTACAGCGGGGTCACCGCGCCCGCCGCGACCCTGGTGCTGATCGCGACCAGCACCCCGTCGCGCACCGCGCGCTCCACCGCGGCGGCCACCACCGGGTTGGTGTTGCCGGCCCCGGTGCCGACCACCACGACGCCGCGGGCGCCGGCGCCGAGCGCGGCCTCGAACAGCACGGCGTCGCCGTCGCTGTGGTGCATCACCACGTCCACCCGCGGCGCGGCGGCGTCCCGCGGGGGCAGCGGCAGCGCGGCCGGCCGGGGCCGGTGCGGTCCCCAGGAGACCCGGCCGAACTCCACGCGTCCCAGCGGCAGCCCGTCCGGGTCGCCGAACGCGCGGGCGTCGACGGTGTGCTTCTTGACGGTGCCGCGGGCGGCGAAGACCTGCCCGGCGAAGACGATCACGGCGCCGATGTCCCGGCCGGTGGCGGCGGTCAGCAGCGCGTCGTAGAGGTTGCCCGCCGCGTCGCCGTCCTCGGCGTCCAGCGGCTTCTGGGCGCCGGTGAAGACCACCGGGCGCCGGTCGGCGTGGAAGAGGTCGAGGAGGAACGCGGACTCCTCCAGGGTGTCCGTGCCGTGGGTGACCACCACGCCGTCCACCGCGGGGTCGGCCAGCACCTCGTGCACGGCGTGCAGCAGCCGCAGCTGGTGGTCGGTGGTCAGCTGCGAGCTGTTGACCGTGAACAGGTCCACCACCCGCACGTCGACGCCTTCGGGGACCGCCCCCGCGGCGAGGACCTCCTGCCCGGCGGCTTCGGCGGCATAGCCGGCGCCCTGCCACCGGCTGGCGATGGTGCCCCCGGTGCTGATGACCACGACGTGTCGCACGATGCCTTCGCCTCCATCTGTGACGGCCCTGCGGAACCGTGTGCGGCACGTGCCGGCACACCCGGAGGCAGCGCGCAGCTGCCTCCAGCACAATGATATGCGCGTAGACCTGTCATATGATTGCGAAGTCTGACCGACACACCCTTGTTTCATGGTAGGAGATGCCACCATGGACGCCATCGACAGAAGCATCTTGCGTGAGCTCCAGGCCGACGGCCGGCTGACCAACCAGGAACTGGCCGCGCGGGTCGGCCTCACGCCCTCGCCGTGCCTGCGGCGGGTCCGCCAGCTGGAGGACGACGGGGTGATCCGGAGCTACCGCGCGGTGGTCGACCCCGGCGCGGTCGGCCGCGGCTTCGAGGTCTTCGCCTCCGTGGAGGTCCGCCGCGACCGCGCCTCGGTCGCCGCCTTCGAGGCCGAGCTCCAGACCATCCCCGACGTGGTCGAGGCCTACCGCCTCTACGGCGCCCCCGGCAGCCTGCTGCGGATCGCCGTGTCCGACTCCGACGCCTACGAGCGCTTCTGGACCGACAAGCTGATCTCCCTGCCCGGCGTCACCGACGTCAACTCCCAGATGATCATGAAGCGCATCAAGTCCCCCCAGGGCGTCCCCGTCGACTGACCCGCCCGCCGGCCGACTGCGGTCAGGCCCCGGAAAAACAGCGACGGCCCGGGCAGGATCCTCCCTGCGGCCGGGCCGTGGCGATGTGGAGCGGGCGACGGGAATCGAACCCGCGTAGCTAGTTTGGAAGACTAGGGCTCTACCATTGAGCTACGCCCGCAGCGCCTGTGATTCTGGCACATCGCATAGTAGCCGGTCGAACCGGTGGTGCGGCGGGTGGAATACCGGCTGCCCGCGCGTACGGGGACATGTACTCTACGTGTCGCACCAGCGGGGTGTGGCGCAGCTTGGTAGCGCGTCCGCTTTGGGAGCGGAAGGCCGTCGGTTCGAATCCGGCCACCCCGACCAGCAGTTCCTGGCAGGAGCGGGGCAGCGGGGACGAGCCGCCGCAGGCGGCCCCACGACCCCGTCCGGCGCGTTTGTGGTACCCGGTAGGATGGGCCGCTGGCGACCGGACGCGCGGCACCGACCGCGCAGATCGCATCGCCCCCATCAACGTAAAGCCCCCAAGGAGACCCAACCGTGAAGAGCGCCGTCGAGACTCTGAACCCGACCCGGGTTCGACTCACTGTCGAGGTGCCCTTCGAGGAGCTCAAGCCCAGCCTCGACGCGGCGTACAAGAAGATCAACCAGCAGGTCACGGTGCCGGGCTTCCGCAAGGGCAAGATCCCTGCGCGCGTCATCGACCAGCGGTTCGGCCGTGGCGCGGTCCTCGAAGAGGCGATCAACGACGCGCTGCCGAAGTTCTACACGGAGGCGGTCAACGAGGGTGAGCTGAAGGTCCTCGGCCAGCCCGACGTCGACATCACCGAGTTCAACGACGGCGACGAGCTGAAGTTCACCGCCGAGGTGGACATCCGTCCCTCCATCGAGATCCCGGACTACTCCGGCATCGAGGTCACCGTCGACGCCGTCGAGGTGAGCGACGAGGACGTGGAGAAGTCCCTGGAGCAGCTCCGCGAGCGCTTCGCGTCGACCACCCCGGTCGAGCGCGCCGCCGCCGACGGCGACGTCGTCGTGGTCGACCTGGAGGCGTCCGTCGACGGCGAGGTGCTGGAGGACGGCATCGCCAAGGGCGTCAGCTACACCATCGGCTCCGGCCAGCTGCTCGACGGCATCGACGAGGCCGTCACCGGCCTGGAGAAGGGCGGCTCCGCCACCTTCACCTCCGAGCTCAAGGGCGGCTCCGCGGCCGGCCGCGAGGCGTCCGTCAAGGTCGACGTCTCCGACGTCCAGGAGCGCGAACTGCCCGCGCTGGACGACGACTTCGCCCAGCTGGCGTCGGAGTTCGACACCCTGGAGGAGCTGCGCGAGGACAGCCGCAAGCGGCTGGCGCGCATGAAGTCCTACGACCAGGCCACCCAGGCCCAGGAGAAGGTCCTGGACGCCCTGATCGAGCTGGTCGAGGTCCCGATCCCGGAGAAGCTCCTCAAGGACGAGATCGAGACCCGCACGCACAACCTGGAGCACCACCAGTTCCCGGCCCTGGGCCTGACCTGGGACACGTACCTGGAGCGCGAGGGCAAGACCCGCGAGGAGTACGACGCCGAGGTCGAGACCCAGTCCGTCAAGGGCATCAAGACCCAGTTCATCCTCGACGAGCTGGTCACCCTGGAGAAGCTGTCGGTGAACCAGGAGGAGCTCACCGAGCACCTCATGCGCCGCGCCGCCACCTCCGGCATGACCCCCGACCAGTTCGCCCAGGCGGTCGTCGAGGGCGGCCAGGTGCCGATGCTGGTCGGCGAGGTCGCCCGCGGCAAGGCGCTGGCCGTCGTCGTGGAGGCCGCCAAGGTCACCGACACCAACGGCGAGGTCGTCGACCTGGAGGACGAGGAGGACGAGACCGGCGAGACGGTCGAGGCCGCCGCGGAGACCTCCGAGGACGCCCCCGCCGAGGACGGCGACGCGGACGACAAGCCCGCCGAGTCCTGACCCGCAGGCACGCGTCACGGGCCCGAACACCCACCGGTGTTCGGGCCCGTACCCGTAGGCCGCGGCCGGCTGCCGGGCGCGCTCCCACCGCCCGGCGCACCCACCCTGCGCTATCAGCGAACAGTTCCGCGTAGGGGATTGCTGGGCCCCACCTGCGCGTTAGGGTCCACAAGTAGGAGGGCAGAGGTGCAGCAGCGCGGTGAGCGTGAGAACACCGTGCAGGCCGCGCCCCGGCCCTGACGAAGACCCTGTGACGGTCTGTCTACCGTCCGACAACGAGCAGGTGGATACGTGACGACTCCGATGCCCTCCGCCGCCGGCGAGCCGACTCCGTTCGGTGGCCTCGGCGACCAGGTCTACAACCGACTGCTCGGCGAGCGGATCATCTTCCTCGGCCAGGCGGTCGACGACGACATCGCCAACAAGATCACCGCGCAGCTGCTGCTCCTGGCCGCGGACCCCGAGAAGGACATCTTCCTCTACATCAACAGCCCCGGCGGCTCCGTGACCGCCGGCATGGCCATCTACGACACCATGCAGTTCATCAAGAACGACGTGGTGACGATCGCCATGGGCATGGCCGCCTCTATGGGCCAGTTCCTGCTGACCGCGGGCACCCCGGGCAAGCGCTTCGCGCTGCCGAACACCCGCATCCTGATGCACCAGCCCTCGGCGGGCCTGGGCGGTTCCGCCACGGACATCAAGATCCAGGCCGAGCAGCTGCTGCACACCAAGCGCCGCATGGCGGAGCTGATCGCGCAGCACTCGGGCCAGACCTTCGAGCAGATCACCAAGGACTCCGACCGCGACCGCTGGTTCTCCGCCGAGGAGGCCAAGGAGTACGGCCTGCTGGACGGCGTGATGCTCTCCGCCGCGCACGTCCCGGGCGGCGGCGGCACCGGCGCCGGCGGCCCGTCCGCCTGAGCCCGGCACCCCGGCACTCCCGGCCCCAGATCCTCTCGAAGCCCTCATCACCAGGACGGTGGTCTCAACCCCATGAACCCCTTGAACTTCCCCGGTAGCGGCCTGTACGAGCGGCCCGACATGGCCAGGGCCGAGCGTCCCGGCGTGTTCGGTGCCGAGGCCCGCTATGTCATCCCGCGCTTCGTCGAGCGCACCTCGCAGGGCGTGCGCGAGTACGACCCGTACGCCAAGCTCTTCGAGGAGCGCGTGATCTTCCTCGGCGTGCAGATCGACGACGCCTCGGCCAACGACGTCATGGCGCAGCTGCTGTGCCTGGAGTCGATGGACCCGGACCGGGACATCTCCGTCTACATCAACAGCCCCGGTGGCTCCTTCACCGCGCTGACCGCGATCTACGACACCATGCAGTTCGTGAAGCCGGACATCCAGACGGTCTGCATGGGCCAGGCGGCCTCCGCCGCCGCGGTCCTGCTGGCGGCCGGCAGCCCCGGCAAGCGGATGGCGCTGCCGAACGCCCGGGTGCTGATCCACCAGCCGTACAGCGAGACCGGCCGCGGCCAGGTGTCCGACCTGGAGATCGCCGCGAACGAGATCATCCGGATGCGGCAGCAGCTGGAGGAGATGCTCGCCAAGCACTCCACCACGCCGATCGAGCAGATCCGCGACGACATCGAGCGCGACAAGATCCTGACCGCGGAGGAGTCGCTCTCCTACGGTCTGATCGACCAGATCGTGTCCACCCGCAAGACGTCCGTCGGCGTCTGAGCAGCGCCCGAGGGGCGCCTGATCAGCGGTCGAGGGACGGCTGACCGGCAGTAGAAGGACGGACCGCCGCACCCGGTGTGAGCGGCCTCCCACGGACTCGCACAGCCAGTACGTCCAAGGGGGGCCCACACCGGGGGCGCGGCAAGGTACCGTCGATGAGAGAAGCACCAGGCTCCGTTGAAGGTCGGCGGATCCCAGGCGAAGGGGAAAGACCTCGTGGCACGCATCGGTGACGGCGGAGACCTGCTGAAGTGCTCGTTCTGCGGAAAGAGCCAGAAGCAGGTGAAGAAGCTCATCGCAGGCCCCGGTGTGTACATCTGCGACGAGTGCATCGACCTCTGCAACGAGATCATCGAGGAGGAGCTCGCCGAGTCCTCCGAGGTGCGCTGGGAAGACCTGCCCAAGCCCCGGGAGATCTACGAGTTCCTCGAGGGCTATGTCGTCGGGCAGGAACCCGCGAAGAAGGCCCTGTCCGTGGCGGTGTACAACCACTACAAGCGGGTCCAGGCCGGTGAGGCCGGGCGTCCCGGCCACGACGACGCGATCGAGCTGGCCAAGTCCAACATCCTGCTGCTCGGCCCGACCGGCTCCGGCAAGACGCTGCTCGCGCAGACCCTGGCCCGGATGCTCAACGTGCCGTTCGCCATCGCCGACGCCACCGCCCTCACCGAGGCCGGCTACGTCGGCGAGGACGTGGAGAACATCCTCCTCAAGCTGATCCAGGCGGCCGACTACGACGTCAAGAAGGCCGAGACCGGGATCATCTACATCGACGAGATCGACAAGGTCGCCCGCAAGAGCGAGAACCCGTCGATCACCCGCGACGTCTCCGGCGAG
>WRCZ01000128.1 GCA_009783685.1 Actinomycetes bacterium | reverse complement strand
CCGGCGAGCTTGAGCGCCGCCACCCGCCCGGGCCGCGACGGCGGCGGGTTGAGCAGCAGCTCGGCCACCGCCTGCGCCCGCACCGTGCGCTCCGGGCCCCACTCGTCGGCCGCCGCGGTGTCCGGGTCCAGCGGGCCGGCCAGCGCGCTGCGGCGGCCGTCGGGGCGCAGGTCGCAGGTGCGCCCGGCGCGGAACGCCCACCACATACGGACCTCAGGCGGGGTCCAGTCGGCCGGCGGCTCGCCCTCCGCGGGCCCGCCGCGGCCCTCGCCCCGGCCCTGCCCGTCCCGCTCGGTCATCCTCGCCCCTCCCGTAGAACCGCTGCACCCGCTGCATCCGCCGCACCCGCCGGTCCCGCCCGGACCACCCCGCCGCACGACGCGGCCGCGGGGGAGCGGCGCGGGCGCGGGAAGATCGCCGCGCCCACGCTAGTGCCTGGCGGCCCGGCCGGTGGCGGCGACCGCACGTCCGCGGCACGTATCACGGAGTGGAACCGCGAGCCGTCCCGCATGCCCGGGTCTCTACACTTGGCAGCGTGATCTCCCGAATCGATCTGCGCGGTGCCGCCTTCCCGGAGGGCGGGATCGACCGCGACCTGCTGCCCCGTGCCGAGTTCGACGTGGAAGCCGCCCTGGAGACGGTGCGGCCCATCTGCGAGGACGTGCGCCATCGCGGCGGCGCGGCGGTGCTCGACCACGGGGAGCGGTTCGACGGCGTCCGGCCGGAGCGGCTCAGGGTCTCCGGGAAGGCGCTGGCCGAGGCGCTCGACGGCCTGGACGTCGAGGTGCGGGCCGCGCTGGAGGAGTCCATCCGCCGGGCCAGGACCGTCCACCGCGAGCAGCGCCGCACCGACGTGACCACCCAGGTCGTGCCGGGCGGCACCGTCACCGAGCGGTGGGTGCCGGTGCAGCGCGTCGGGCTGTACGTGCCCGGCGGCCTGGCCGTCTACCCGTCCTCCGTGGTGATGAACGTGGTGCCCGCGCAGGAGGCCGGTGTCGGCGCTGTCGCCGTGGCCTCCCCGCCGCAGAAGGAGTTCGGCGGCCTGCCGCACCCGACGATCCTCGCCGCGTGCGCCCTGCTCGGCGTGGACGAGGTGTACGCCGCCGGCGGCGCCCAGGCCGTGGCCATGTTCGCCTACGGCACCGACGAGTGCCGCCCGGTGAACCTGGTCACCGGGCCCGGCAACATCTACGTGGCCGCCGCCAAGCGCCTGCTCAAGGGCCGGATCGGCATCGACGCCGAGGCCGGGCCGACCGAGATCGCGGTCCTCGCCGACGCCTCCGCGGACCCCGGCTACGTCGCCGCCGACCTGATCAGCCAGGCCGAGCACGACCCGCTGGCCGCCGCCGTGCTGGTCACCACCTCGCCCGAGCTGGCCGACGCGGTCGACGGCGAGCTGAAGGTGCGGGTGGCCGCCACCAAGCACCGCGAGCGGATCACCGCCGCGCTCGGCGGCCGCCAGTCCGCGACCGTGCTGGTGGACACCCTCGACCAGGGCCTGGAGGTGGTCGACGCCTACGCCGCCGAGCACCTGGAGATCCAGACGGAGGACGCCGCAGCCGTCGCCGCCCGGGTGCGGAACGCCGGCGCGATCTTCGTCGGCCCGCACGCGCCGGTCTCCCTCGGCGACTACTGCGCCGGGTCCAACCACGTGCTGCCCACCGGCGGCTGCGCCTGCCACTCCTCGGGCCTGTCCGTGCAGTCCTTCCTGCGCGGCATCCACGTCGTGGACTACTCCCGCGAGGCGCTCGAAGAGGTCGCCGGCCACGTGGTGACCCTCGCCAACGCCGAGGACCTGCCCGCCCACGGCGAGGCGGTCACCGCACGTCTCGGAGGCACCCGGTGACCCGCGTCGACGACCTCCCGCTGCGGGACGAGCTGCGGGGCCAGTCCGCGTACGGCGCGCCCCAGCTCGACGTGCCGGTGCGGCTGAACACCAACGAGAACCCGTACCCGCTGCCCGAGCCGCTGGTGGCCCGGATCGCCGAGCGGGTCGCCGAGGCGGCCCGCGGGCTCAACCGCTACCCGGACCGCGACGCCGTCGAGCTGCGCACCGAGCTGGCCGCCTACCTCAGCCGGACCGCCGGCCACCAGGTCGGCACCGGCCAGGTATGGGCGGCCAACGGCTCCAACGAGATCATCCAGCAGCTGCTGCAGACCTTCGGCGGGCCCGGCAGGACCGCGATCGGCTTCGAGCCGTCGTACTCCATGCACGCGCTGATCTCCCGCGGCACCGGAACCGGCTGGATCTCCGGGCCGCGCAACGAGGACTTCACCGTCGACCTCGACGCGGCGGTCCGCGAGATCGCCGAGCGCCGCCCGCACGTGGTGTTCATCTGCTCGCCGAACAACCCGACCGGCACCGCGGTGGCCGCCGAGACGGTCGAGGCGCTGTACGCGGCCGCGCAGGCGGCCCGGCCGAGCCTGGTGGTGGTGGACGAGGCGTACGGCGAGTTCTCGCACCGCCCGTCGCTGCTGCCGCTGATCGAGGGCCGGCCGAACCTGGTGCTGACCCGCACCATGTCGAAGGCGTTCGGCGCGGCCGGGCTGCGGCTCGGCTACCTGGCCGCCGACCCGGCGGTGGTGGAGGCCGTGCAGCTGGTGCGGCTGCCCTACCACCTGTCGTCGGTCACCCAGGCCACCGCGCTGGCCGCCCTGGAGTACACCGACACCCTCCTCGGCTACGTCGCCCAGCTCAAGCAGGAACGCGACCGGGTCGTCGACGGGCTGCGCGCCATCGGCTACGACGTGGTCGACTCCGACGCCAACTTCGTGCAGTTCGGCCGGTTCGCCGACAGCCACGCCGCGTGGCAGGCGATCCTCGACCACGGCGTGCTCGTCCGGGACAACGGCGTGCCCGGCTGGCTGCGGGTCTCCGCGGGGACCCCGCAGGAGAACGACGCGTTCCTCGACGCGGCCGCCCGCGTGCACAAGACCTTCGACGCCGCCGGCGGCATCGAGCACCCCCGTACTGCCAAGGAGTCCGCATGACCCGCCTGGGGCGCGTGGAGCGCACCACCAAGGAGACGTCCGTCGTCGTCGAGATCGACCTCGACGGCACCGGGCAGGTCTCCGTGTCCACCGGTGTGGGCTTCTACGACCACATGCTCGACCAGCTCGGCCGTCACGGCCTGTTCGACCTCACCGTGAAGACCGAGGGCGACCTGCACATCGACACCCACCACACCATCGAGGACACCGCCCTCGCGCTGGGCGCCGCGTTCAAGCAGGCGCTCGGCGACAAGGTCGGCATCTACCGCTTCGGCAACTGCACCGTCCCGCTGGACGAGTCCCTGGCCCAGGTGACCGTGGACCTGTCCGGCCGGCCCTACCTGGTGCACACCGAGCCGGAGAACATGGCGCCGATGATCGGCACGTACGACACGACGATGACCCGCCACATCCTGGAGTCCTTCGTCGCGCAGGCGCAGATCGCGCTGCACGTCCACGTGCCGTACGGGCGCAACGCGCACCACATCGTGGAGTGCCAGTTCAAGGCGCTCGCGCGGGCGCTGCGCTACGCCAGCGAGCGCGACCCGCGCGCCGCCGGCATCCTGCCGTCGACGAAGGGCGCGCTGTAAACCGTGAACAAGGCATCCACCCTCTTCATCCTGCTCGGCCTGTTCCTGGCCGGGGGCGTCTACTCCTTCGTGAAGCAGAAGCAGTCCCGGAGCCTGATCGCGCTCCTGGCCATCGGCTCCCTGATGTCGCTCGCCGCCGGCCTGCTCCAGCTGTGAGGTCCGCATGACGAACGCCGCGAACACCAAGAGCGTGGTCGTGCTCGACTACGGGTTCGGCAACGTGCGGTCGGCCGAGCGCGCGCTGGCCCGCGCCGGGGCCGACGTGGAGATCACCGCCGACTACGACCGGGCGATGGCCGCCGACGGGCTGCTGGTGCCGGGCGTCGGCGCCTTCGCGGCGTGCATGGCCGGGCTCAAGGACGTGCGCGGCGACTGGATCATCGGCCGCCGGCTGGCCGGCGGCCGGCCGGTGATGGGCATCTGCGTCGGCATGCAGATCCTGTTCGCCCGCGGTATCGAGCACGGCGTGGAGAGCGACGGCCTCGACGAGTGGCCCGGCACGGTCGAGCCGCTGCGCGCGCCCGTGGTGCCGCACATGGGCTGGAACACCGTCAAGGCCCCCGCGGACTCGGTGCAGTTCGCCGGTCTGGACGAGGACGCGCGGTTCTACTTCGTGCACTCCTACGCGGTGCGCAACTGGGACCTGGAGGCGCACAACGCCGCGATCCGGGCGCCCAGGGTCGCCTGGACCACCCACGGCGAGCCCTTCGTCGCCGCGGTGGAGAACGGCCCGCTGTGGGCCACCCAGTTCCATCCGGAGAAGTCCGGTGACGCCGGTGCGCAGCTGCTGGCCAACTGGCTCGGCACGCTGTAGCCGCGTCCCGGCCACGCCCCGTCCCGGGCCCGGGGCCGCTGCCGGACCCGCCCGGGGCCCGGCCGCCCGGCCCGGCCCGCTTCCCCCGACCGCTCCCCCCGACGAGGACCGCATCCCGATGAGCAAGCTCGAACTCCTCCCCGCCGTCGACGTCCGTGACGGCCAGGCCGTCCGCCTGGTGCACGGCGAGTCCGGCTCCGAGACGTCGTACGGCGACCCGCTGGCGGCCGCCCTGGCGTGGCAGCAGGCGGGGGCCGAGTGGCTGCATCTGGTGGACCTGGACGCCGCGTTCGGCACCGGCGACAACCGGGCGCTGATCGGCGAGGTGGCCCGCAGCATGGACCTCAAGGTCGAGCTGTCCGGCGGCATCCGCGACGACGACACGCTCGCCGCGGCCCTGGCCACCGGCTGCCGCCGGGTCAACCTGGGCACCGCCGCGCTGGAGACCCCGGAGTGGGTCGCCAAGGTCATCGCCGAGCACGGCGACCGGATCGCGGTGGGCCTGGACGTGCGCGGCACCACGCTGCGCGGCCGCGGCTGGACCCGCGACGGCGGCGACCTGTACGAGACGCTGGCCCGGCTCGACGCCGAGGGCTGCGCCCGCTACGTGGTGACCGACATCGCCAAGGACGGCACCCTGCAGGGCCCCAACCTGGAGCTGCTGCGCAACGTGTGCGCCGCCACCGACCGCCCGGTCGTGGCCTCCGGCGGCGTGTCCAGCCTCGACGACCTGCGGGCACTGGCGACTCTGGTGCCGCTGGGTGTGGAGGGCGCCATTGTCGGTAAGGCGCTCTATGCGAAGGCGTTCACGCTCGAAGAGGCCCTGGAGGCAGTGTCACGATGACCGAGACCCCCGCAGTACGGCGCACGCAGACCGACAGCTCGTGGGAGGAGGCCGTCGGCTTCGCGCGCGCCGTGGAGGCGGGGGACCGGGTGCTGGTGTCCGGCACCATGCCGGTCTCCGGCGGCGCGGTGCGCGCCGAGGGCAGCCCGTACGAGCAGACCCTGCTCGCGTTCCGCAACGCGCTGGCCGCGCTGGAGCCCTTCGGCCTCGGCGTGGAGAGCGTGGTCCGCACCCGCATGTACCTCAGCCACGTCCGCGACGTCGACGACGTCGGCCGGGCGCACCGCGAACTGTTCGCCGAGGTGCGGCCCGCCACGACGATGGTCGTGGTGGCCGGCTTCACCGACTCCCGGGTGCTGGTCGAGGTGGAGCTGGAAGCCTACCGAGCGGCGCACCGAGAAGATCTCCGAGGAGAAACCGCATGACCCTCGCGGTCCGAGTCATCCCCTGCCTGGACGTGGACGCCGGACGGGTCGTCAAGGGCGTCAACTTCCAGAACCTGCGCGACGCGGGGGACCCGGTCGAGATGGCCCGGCTCTACGACGCCGAGGGCGCCGACGAGTTGACGTTCCTGGACATCACCGCGTCCTCCGGCGACCGGGAGACCACCTACGACGTGGTGCGCAGGACCGCCGAGCAGGTCTTCATCCCGCTGACCGTCGGCGGCGGGGTGCGCAGCGCCGACGACGTCGACCGGCTGCTGCGGGCCGGCGCCGACAAGGTCGGCGTGAACACCGCGGCGATCGCCCGGCCCGAGCTGATCCGGGAGATCGCCGAGCGCTTCGGGCGGCAGGTCCTGGTGCTGTCGGTGGACGCCCGCCGCACCCCCTCCGGCAGCTTCGAGGTCACCACGCACGGCGGCCGCCGCGGCACCGGCATCGACGCGGTCGAGTGGGCGCACCGGGCGGCCGACCTCGGCGCCGGTGAGATCCTGCTCAACTCCATGGACGCCGACGGCACCAAGGACGGCTACGACACCGAGATGATCGCCGCGGTGCGCAAGCACGTCACCGTGCCGGTGATCGCCTCCGGCGGCGCGGGCGCGCTGGACCACTTCCCGCCGGCCGTCGCGGCCGGCGCCGACGCGGTGCTCGCCGCGTCCGTCTTCCACTTCGGGGACCTGCGGATCGGCGCGGTCAAGTCCGCGCTGCGGGACGCCGGGCACCCGGTCCGCTGACCGGACTTCCGCCCGCCGCGCGGCCGCCGGGCCGCTGACCAGGTCGCCCGGCGGGAGGCTCAGGCCGCCGCCCGCCGGGTGCCGACGAGCACGGCCAGGTCCGGCGCCAGCGGCACCTCCGCGGTGCGCAGCGCCGGGTGGTCGAGCCAGTGCAGCCGCGCCTCGTCGGGCCGGCCGGCGTGCACCGGCGGGCGGCCGCCGGACGGCGTGAAGTCGTCGATCACCAGCAGCCCGCCGGGCCTGAGCAGCTCCACCGGATCCGCCGGGGCGTCGCCGGGCCCCGCCTTTCCCTGCCCGCCGCCGTCCAGCACCAGCAGGTCGAACGGGCCGTGCCCGGCGATCGCCGTCCAGTCCGCGCACTCCACGGTGACGGCGGGTGCCAGGTGCGCGAACAGCGCGGCGGCGGCCGCGGCACGGGCCGGGTCGCGCTCGACGCTGACCGCCCGCGCCCCGGCCGGCATCCCCGACACCAGCCAGGCCAGGCCCACCCCGCACCCGGTGCCCGTCTCGCCGATCCGCCGCGCCCCCGCGGCCAGCGCCCGCAGCAGCCGGCCGTGCTCGGGGCGGCACGAGGACGGGAAGTCCAGGTGCCGGGCGGTCCTGGCGGCCCGCTCGACCAGGGGCGGCAGGTCGCCGGGGCCGGTGAGGTGGGCACGGGTGCCGTCGAGGGACATGCCGGCCATCCTGCCCGGCCGGGTGCGGGCCGCGCGGCGCTTCTCATAGGAAAGAAAAGTTGCGCAAATTATGTTGCACAACTTTTCTTTCCTATCTAGCGTGGGTGCCATGGACGACAAGCAGGCCGCCCCCGTACCCCAGCGCATCACCGACGTCGACGCGCTGAAGGTCTTCACCCACCCGCTGCGGATCCGCCTCTACTACGCGCTCCACACCTCCCGCGAGGCCACCGCCTCGCACCTGGCCGACCAGGTCGACGAGGCCGTCTCGCTGGTCAGTTACCACCTGCGGAAGATGGCCGCGCACGGCTTCATCGTCGAGGCCGAGGGCCACGGCAGCGACGGGCGCGAGCGCTGGTGGAGGCTCTCCTCGCACCGCGGATTCACCTTCCACAACGCGGACTTCGCCGACCGGCCGGAGGGCGCTGCGGTCATCGGCCAGATCAACCGGCAGCTGCTGAGCACCCGCAACGAGCGCTATGTGCGCTACCTCGACGAGCAGGTCGCCTGGCCGCGCGAGTGGACCGAGGCGGCGTTCTCCTCCGAGTACGTGCCGCTCCTCAACGCCGCCGAACTCCAGCAGATGGCCGACGAGTTGGGCGCCCTGATGCAGCGGTGGACCGACGTCGGGCGGGCCGCGGAGGCGGCCGGCGACACCGAGGGCCGGGAGCACGTCGCGGTCCAGATGTACGGCTTCCCGACCCGGTCCTGATCCCTGCCGCCCCGCCCGCCCGCTCCCAGGAGGGTCCTTCGTGACCACCACCGTGCTGCCCGCAGTCCGGCCCGCCCACCGCGACAGCAACGTGCTGCGCTGGCTGACCGCCTACACCGCCTCCATGCTCGGCGACGGCGTCTACTTCCTCGCCCTCGGCTTCGCCGCCGCCAAGTCCCTGCCACCCGCCGAGGTCGGCATGGTGATGGCGACCGGCTCGGTGCCGCGCGCCGTGCTGATGCTGGGCGGCGGGGTGATCGCCGACCGCTTCGGGCCCCGCCGGGTGGTGATCGGCAGCGACGCGGTGCGCTGCGTGCTGATCCTGTCCGCCGCGGCCGCCCTCGCGCTCACCTCGCCGGGGCTGTGGCTGCTGGTCGCCGTGGCGCTGCTGTTCGGCGTGGTCGACGCGCTGTTCCTGCCCGCGGTGGGCGCGCTGCCGCCGCGGCTGGTCCAGCCGGACCAGATGATGCGCCTGCAGGGCATGCGGGCGCTGGCCATGCGGTTCGGGAACATCGCGGGACCGCCCGCCGGCGGGCTCGCGATGGGCCTCGGCGGCCCGTCCGCGGCGTTCGCCACCGCCGGGGTGCTCTTCGCCGCCTCGGTGCCGCTGCTGGTCGCCACCCGGATCGGCCCGCTGCCCGCGCCGGGAGGCGCCGGCGACGGCAGCGCGCGCCATCCCGACGCCGAAGCGCGTGCCGGCGCCGCCGGAGCCGGGGCGGGCAGCCGGGCCGGCGCGGCCTGGGAGGAACTGCGGGACGGGCTGCGGCACGTCCGCCGGCACCGGCTGGTGGGGCCGCTGGTGCTGTCCGGCGCCGTGTGCGAACTCGGCCTGGCCGGGCCGCTGAACGTCGGCATGGTGCTGCTGTGCCAGGACCGCGGTTGGGGCTCGACCGGCTACGGCTGGATCATCGCCGCGTTCGGCGCGGGCTCCGCGGCCGGCGCGCTGCTGCTGACCGTGCGCGGCTGGCTGCCCAAGGCGGGCGCGGTGCAGATCGGCACGCTCCTCGTCAGCTCCACCGCGATAGGCGCGACCGCGCTGGCCGGTTCGCCGGTCGTGGCCGCCGCGGTGGCGCTGCTGGCCGGCCTGGTCGGCGGGGTGTGCGGCGGGCTCGCCCTGGCGCTGGTCCAGTCCGCGGTGGACCCGTCGTACCTCGGCCGGGTCACCGCGGTGATCAGCCTCACCGGTTTCGGGCTCGCGCCGCTCAGCTACCCGGTGTTCGGTGCGGCCGTCGCCGCGTGGGGCCCGACGCCGGTGTTCCTGGCGGCCGCGGGGTTCGCGTGCCTCGGCGCCCTCGTGGGGCTCGCCTCACCCGCCGTGCGCGCCGCCGAATTGAGCCGCCCGGCCGGCCGCTGACACCGGCTCAGCTCGGCTCGGATCTGTTCGGCCAGTTCAGCTCGGCTCGGCTCGCGTCAGGTCGTCATGTCAGTTCAGTTCAGGTCAGGTCAGGTCAGGCCGAGCTTGGCGGTGCTCGCCGCCGCCACCGCGCTCTCCTCGCCGGCCGCCTCCACCTTCGCCACGGACTGCCGTCCGAAGGCGTACATGACCAGCTCGGACGGCTCCCCGGTGACCGTGACGACCGGCGAACCGCGGTGGAGCACCACCGTCTGACCGTCCGGGCGGCGCAGCACCAGGCCCACCGCGGAACGGCGGCCCAGCATCCGCGCCATCCGCTCCAGCCGGGACCACAGGGCGTCCGCGAAGACCGGGTCGATGGTGCGGGGCGTCCAGTCGTCCGCGGCCCGCCGCACGTCCTCGGCGTGGACGAAGAACTCGACGGTGTTCGAGGCCTCGTCCAGCTGCTTGACGCTGAACGGCGAGAGCCGCGGCGGGCCGGTCCTGATCAGACCGATCAGCTCGTCGTACGGCTTCTCCGCGTATTCCTTGCGGACGCGGTCCAGCCGGTCCGCGAGCTGGGGGATGAGCAACCCGGCCGCCGCGTCGCCGCGGCGCTCGCGCACCACGACATGGGCGGCCAGGTCGCGGGTCTTCCACCCCTCGCAGAGGGTCGGGGCGTCGGGACCCGCCTGCTCCAGCAGGTCGGCGAGGAGCAGGCGTTCACGCTGCGCATGGGTCGACATACCGTCAGGCTAGGCCCTGGGGGCCGGATCCCGGCCGTGTCGCGCCGCGCCCCGCCACAACCGGGCCGCCGCTTAGCCCAGCTTGCTGTACAGCTTCACCCCGTTCGACCCGTTGTTGCGGGTCAGCGAACACGTGACCGTCTTGCGGTTCTGCAGCTGGTAGGTGACCAGCTTGGGGAACAGCGCGTACGGGTAGTAGGTGCGGCCGTCGGCCGGCAGGTGCTTCTTGGCGTCCGTCGTGCACAGGGACAGCGCCTTCTCCTGGATCTCCAGGTCGGTGCTGAAGGTGCCGGACAGCGTCTCGTTGGCGACCACCTGCGCGTCGTGCGCGGAACTGCACGAGCGGGTCGTCACCTTGGTCACCGACGGGGTCAGCGTCGGCGCGTCGAAGCACTTGCCGGGCGAGAGCACCACGTAGGGCACGAGCTTCTCGGTCGGCGTCGGGTCGGCGGTGTCGGTCGGCTCGTCGGTCGGCAGGTCCAGCGTCGGGTCGTCGGTCGGCACCGTGATGCTGGACGTCGGCAGGGTCACCGACGGCATGCCGGACGGCAGGCCGCTGATCGACGTCGTCGGCTTGGCGTCGTCCTTCTTCTTGTCGCTGCTGCTGTTGGAGGCCACCAGGATCCCGCCGACGACCGCGCCGACCACCACGATGCAGCCGATCGCGATCCACATGTTGCGCTTGTTGTTGTTCGGCGGCGGGGGAGGCGGGTAGCCGCCGGGGCCGCCGGGCGGGAAGCCGTAGCCGCCTCCGGGCGGGGCCGGCGGTCCGGGCGGCCCGGGCGGGCCGTACCCGCCGCCCTGGGGCGGGTAGCCGTACTGGTCGCCGCCGCCCTGCTGCGGGTAGCCGTAGGGCTCACCGCCGCCCTGCTGCGGATACCCGTAGCCGCCGCCCGGAGGCGGCGGTGGCGGCGGGCCGAAACCCTGGGGAGGACCGAATCCGCCCCCTTGCTCGGGCGGTGGCGTCGGTCCGTTCGGCGGCGGTGGAGGAAAACCCATGCACGCAGGATGCCCCATGCGGGTGAACGACGGCGAGCGACTACCGGATTGCGGACAACCCCGCTGCCTGCTTTGCCAGTTCTTGCGGCTTTTCTTATTGTGCGCGATCGGCGGCACAATGGTTCCCATGCCCGCCACCTCGCTCGATCCCGCCATCACCGCCCGCCTCAAGCGCAACCCCGACGGGCTGGTTCCGGCCATCGCCCAGCAGTACGACACCGGGGAGGTGCTGATGCTCGGCTGGATGGACGCCGAGGCGCTGCACCGCACGCTGACCACCGGACGCTGCACCTACTGGAGCCGCAGCCGCGCCGAGTACTGGGTCAAGGGCGACACCTCCGGGCACGTGCAGCACGTGAAGTCGGTGGCGCTGGACTGCGACGGCGACACCGTGCTGGTCAAGGTCGACCAGGTCGGCGCCGCCTGCCACACCGGCGACCGCACCTGCTTCGACGCCGACGTGCTGCTTCCGCCCGCGGGCGCGTAGCGCCGGCCGGCCAGTAGGGTCTGCGCCCATGGACGCCATGGATCTCGAGACCTTCCGCAAGCTCGCGGTCGACCGCCGGGTCATCCCGGTCAGCCGCCGGCTGCTCGCGGACGGCGACACGCCCGTCGGCCTGTACCGCAAGCTCGCCGGCGAGCGGGTGGGCACCTTCCTGCTGGAGTCCGCGGACAGCGGCGGGCGGTCCTGGTCCCGCTACTCCTTCGTCGGGGTGCGCTCGGCCGCCACCCTGACCGTGCGGGACGGCCGGGCGCACTGGCTCGGCGTCCCGCCGGTCGGCGTGCCCGTCGACGGCGACCCGCTGGCGGCCCTGCGGGCCACCGTCGAGACGCTGCACACCCCGCGCGACCTGACCGCGGGGATGCCGCCGTTCACCGGCGGCATGGTCGGCTACCTCGGCTACGACATCGTCCGCCGGCTGGAGCGCATCGGCGACAGCACCCAGGACGCGCTGCAACTGCCCGAGTTGACGATGCTGCTCACCTCGGACCTGGCCGTGCTGGACCACTGGGACGGCACCGTGCTGCTGATCGCCAACGCGATCAACCACAACGACCAGGACAGCGGGGTCGACGAGGCGTACGCCGACGCGGTCGCGCGGCTCGACGCGATGGAGGCCGACCTCGCGCGGCCGGTGCCGACGGCGCCCGCCGCGCTGCCGCGCGACGTCGATTTCGACGTCAGCTGGGACTGGGGCGGCGAGCAGTTCAAGACGGCGGTCGAGGACATCAAGGAGCGGATCCGGGCCGGCGAGGCGTTCCAGGTGGTGCCCT
>WRCZ01000127.1 GCA_009783685.1 Actinomycetes bacterium | reverse complement strand
TGCGTGACTCCTAGTCAGTTGGCGCCCACCGGGTGTGGCGAGCGTGTGCATGACACCACGCGCGTAGACCGCGGGAAAGGCCGGAGCCGTGAACAAGTCGTGACCGCCGACCCAATGAGCGGACATTCCGGACTCCGCGCAGGTGAGGGCGGTTCACGCAATCCCCGCGAGATCGCAAAATCTTCGTATCCGCGGGGGCGGGACCCGGACGCCGGGTTCGCGCGCCCCCGCTGCGCCCGCGTCACGCGCCGTGCGTACGCCGGCCCGCAACGTCCCCGGGCGGTCCCAGACGGCCCCGGGGGTCAGCGGGCGCCGCCCGGGACAGGATCGCGAGGCAGGGAGGAACACGAGGTCCGGCACGGTCGTGAGACCCGGCAGGGTCGTGCGGTCCAGCAGGTTCGTACAGTCGAGCAGGGGCGTCGATCCGGCACCGCCGCGCGGTCCGGCAGGCTCAGGACCCGGTCGGCTCCGTCACGCCCAGCCACCCGGACACGGCGGCGTGCCAGCCGAGTTGGAAGCGCGTCGCGGCCCCGACCGACTCCATCAGACGCTGGAGCCGGCGCTGCACGGTGCGATGGCCCATGCCCAGCTGGCGGGCGATGGCGGCGTCGGTGAGCCCGACATGGAGCAGGGCGACGATCTTCCGGTCGACGGCGTCCAGCCCTCCCGATCCCTCCTCCGACTCCGGTTCCGGCTCCGGGTCGCCGCCGGCCGGCTCGCGGCCGTCGGGGCTCAGCCGCCAACCCTTCTCGAAGTACTGCTCGAACAGCGCGATCAGCGCGGTGAGCAGCCCGCCGCGGTGCACGACGACGGCTGCCGGCTCGCCGGCCCCGTCCCGTTCCGGTTCCAGGGACAGCAGCGCGATGTCGCGGTCGGCGATGAGCAGCTTGGTGGGCAGCTCGTCGATCACCGAGACCTGCTGCCCGCGCGCCGCCACCGCGGCCAGCGACCGGGCGGACGCGGCCTCCTCCAGGCAGGCGCGCTCCACCACCGTCCGCAGCAGCACGCCCCTGCGCAGCAGGTCGCGTTCGACCTCGACCAGGTTGTCCTGGTAGGTGATCACGGAGTCCGGGCGGGGGGCCGGGATGAGCGCGCGGATCTCGTCACGGGCGTCGCGTTCCATGGCGACCAGGCGATGGCGGATCGCCCCGGCCCCCGACACCACCTCGACCGGCGCCGATGTGTCCCTGGCCTGCGCGGTGCGATGGCGTTCCGCGAGGTCGGCCAGCAGGTGCTCGACGCGGTGCAGGGCGGCGCGCCGGGACTCCAGCAGCGGCCCCAGGGCGAGGATCGGCGGCGAGGCCCGGTACCGCTCCCCCGCCCCGTCGCGCACCACGCCGGCCAGTCCCCGGTCCACGAGCGCGTCGAGGTTGCGCCGGGTGCTCTCCTGCTGGGCGTCGGACGGTGCCAGCGCGGCGGCGTCGCTGTCGGGGTGGTCGACCAGCAGCCGGTACACGGCGTCCTGGTCCGCGTCGAGTCCGAGCAGGGTCAGCAAGGACGGGTCCGGCGTCTCGGGCTGCTGCGGATTCGGCCCGGGCAAGGGCCACGCTCCCCTCCGTCCGCCTGCCGTGGGCGACCACCGCAGCGGACCGTATGCGGCGACGCTCCTGGGGCGCCTGTGACGGTCGTTGACAGACTGTCAGGGGTTCCTGCCCCGGTCACGGTGCTCGCGTGGCGCATCAGCGACTTGGCGCGAATGCGCCCTGGGGCGCCGCGCCCTCGCCTCGCCCGCCTGTTGCAGCGGCCGGCCCGTACCGGCCGGGGTCAGGTCCCCGGCCGGTACGGGCCGGCGTCGCTCGGTGGCCGCCCGCCTACGGGCGCAGCGCCTTCAGCGCCTTCGCCGCGCCGGGAGCGCCCAGCCGCACGAACACCGGGGTGGCGCCCAGCGGCGTCGCGTACCCGGTGAGGGTCGCCGGTCCGTGCACGGCGCGGTTCCGGTTGACGTCGTACCAGGTGCCCGCGGGCAGGTGGACGGTCCGGGTGGCGCCGTCGGCGAGCTGCGGCGCGGCGAGGACGGCCGGGCCGAGCATCCACTCGTCGGTGATCGTGTACGCCGCCTGGTCCTGGGGGAAGTCGAAGAACAGCGGGCGCATGATCGGGTCGCCGGTGGCGAGGGTGTGCTGGACCTGGTCCCAGATGTACGGGGCGAGCCGCTCGTGCTGCTGGATCGCCGCCCGGTAGAGGTCGATGGTCTGCTGGTCGTAGACCACCGGCTTGCCGGTGGTGCTGTCGACGGTCTCGACGGGCGAGGTGGAGGCGTACATCAGCGGCATCAGCGAGGCCGACTGCGCCCACCGCACCAGGACGTCCTTGGTCGGCGGTGCCTTGCGGGTGGAGCCGCCGATCATGTCGGTCTCCACGAAGGGGTAGCCGATGGTGGAGATCGCCAGGTTCTGCGTGACGGACGCCTGCAGGGAGGTCCAGTTCGTGCCCTTGTCGACCTGGCGGGTGACGAAGCCGGCCTGGTGGGCGTTGGGGGTCCAGTGCACGCGCACGCCGACGCCCTGCTGGTCGAACTGGTCGGTCAGCTCGGCGCCCAGGCGCTGGTAGTCGGACTGCGTGTAGCCGGCGTCGGGCGTGCAGTGCTCGTCGAAGAACCGGGTGTCGAACTTGAACCCGTCGATGCCGTAGGTGCTCATCAGCGTCTTCAGGTTCCCGACGTACCACGCCTCGGCGTCCGGGTTGGCCAGGTCGACGATCCCCGCGGTGCCGTTCCACCAGGAGACGGTGCACGGCTTGGTCGGGTCGGCCGCGGACTTCAGCAGGTAGCCGTGGTCCACCGCGTACTGGTAGTTGACCGAGTCCAGGTTGATCCAGAGGGTGACCCACAGCCCGAAGTCGTCGCCCATGGCGTGGAGTTTGTCCGACAGCCCCTTGGGGTCCGGGAAGGTCGCCGGGTTGAAGGTGAGGTTGCCGTACTCCGACTCCCACCGGTCGTCGAGCTGGATGGTGTGCCCGTCCAGGCCGTTGTCGTGCAGTTCGGTGGCGTAGGTCAGCAGCTTCTGCTGGGTGACGCTCGTGTAGTACTGCGCCCAGGAGTTCCACAGCGGCTTCGCGTACTGCTCGTACGTGGCGTCGCTCTTGGCGGGCTTGCCGACGATGCCGATGTAGTCGCGGTAGACGTCCAGCGGGGTCGACTCGACGAAGACGGACGCCTTGTAGGTGGCGGCGGAGTCGACGGTGAACAGGCCCAGTCCGTCGTGGCCGCCGTTGATCGACACGTCCATGCTGTCGCCGGTGTCGACGCGCAGCCCGGTGGCGGCGGAGGTGTACCAGAACGGGTCGATCATGTTGTAGGACGCCGGCCCGAAGCCGGGGTGGACCACCTGGCCGCTGTCCAGCGGCCACGGCTCGTCGGTGGCGGGGCCTCCGGCCGGCGTCGTGGTCTCGCCGTGGCCGTACCAGTGGCCGGCCGACGCCAGGTCGTAGGCCAGGCCCAGTTGGTCGGCGCTGCCGCCCGCGACGTCCCAGTCGAGCTGGTAGCGGTCGGCCTGGGGGGTGATGCGGGCGGTCACCGTGGCGCCGGCGAGCGTCGAGTCGGCGGTGACGGTGAGCACGCCGCCCTTCCAGCTCCAGCCGGTCACGGCGGTGGCGTGCTGCCACTGCCCGCCGGAGCGGAAGCGCAGGGCTCCGGTGTCCCCCGGGGCCGTGCCGAGCACCGTGCGGCCGGCGCGCTTCGTGGTGAGGGCGAGCTCGCCGGTGGCCACTTCCAGCCGGTAGCCGGGCGCGTCCGCGCCGGCCGGCTGTGTCACGACGACGGCGCCGCCCTCCTGGCCGACGCGGGCTGCGGCGGGCGCCCCTTGCGCGGCCGCGGCCGAGGACGGGGGTTCCGGGGTCAGGAACGTCCCTGCCACGGCGAGCAGGGTGGCGGCGAGCAAGGGGCCGCGGAGGGTGCTCCATCGTGCGTGCACGCGTCTTCTCCCACGGAGGCGGTGATGAATCGCTGAGCGGTGCTGCAAGATCCTGAGCGATCAGTGTCATGCTCACGCAGCAATCGGCAGGTGTCAACGCGGCCTGCGGAAAGGGGGGTCGGAATGCGTCACCGCCGCAGCACGGCGCGCGCCTGCACGGCCGTGGCCTGGAGCGGCTGGTAGCCCTGCGCGAGCAGCTCGGCCGTGAGCGTCAGGGACCCGCGGGCGCCGCCGCCGGTGACGGTGAACGCCGTCCGGTACGCGCCGTCGGGCCCGAGGTCCACCGCGGCCGAGGGCGTGACCACCGCGGACAGCGTCCCGCCGGCCCCCGCCGCGAGCGTCACCGGCTTCCCGTTCGCGGTCACCGTCAGGTCGCGCGGGGTCAGCCCGCGCGGGGCGGAGAACACCAGCCGGGTGCCGACCGAGGTGTAGAGCGGGCCGCTCCGCGGGCTGCTGAACGTCACCGATCCGGCGAGCGGGCCGCCCGATCCGCCGCGGCCCGAACCGCCGCCCTGGACGGCCGTGGTGGCGATGCGGCCCCGCGCGGGGGTGCGGCCGGTGGTGAACTCGTGGACGGTGCCGTTGACGGCGATGTTGTCGACGTAGGTGTCCAGGCTCTCGCGCGCGTCGCCGAGCCGGCCGACGTTGGCGATCACGCCGATCGCCCCGTCGCCGCCGGCCGTGCAGGCGGCGGCGTAGGCGCTCAGCGGGTGGCTGCTGCCGGCCGCGAACGAGCCGACCGCACGCGAGGTCGCCCATTGCGAGGACGGGCCGGCGACGAAGTGCCGCCAGGTGTCGGCGACGGCGCCGGTCCTGCCCTGGGCGTCGGCCTCCCGCTGCGGCTGGAAGCTGAGGGTGGTGAACGCCCCCTGGCAGAACGACGGGAGCTGCAGATTGGCGCCGTAGGCGACGGCCGACGGGCTGGACGTCCAGCTCCTGACGTACATGTCGTACGACGGCGGCAGGGACAGGATGCTGCCGAACGGCACCCTGCGGTTGAAGTAGTGGGCGGCCTGCGCCTGCTGGGCTTCTGCGCCGCCGGCCACGGCCAGGTGCAGGCTGCCGTCGAACCGCGCCGGGTCGGCGAACGGCGTCACCTGCTGGACCCCGGCGGGCCGGCCGTCGTTGGACGCGCTGTCCTGCAGCCGCAGCCAGGGACCGTCGGGGCCCAGGTCGCGGGCGGTGACCTGCTGGATGGCGTAGGCCGTCGCGCCGGCGGGCGCGGCGGACCCCAGGAGGGGGACGGCCGCGACGGTCGCGGCGGCGGCCGTCGCGGCGAGGGTGGCGATCAAGCGGGACATGTCGGCTGAGCTCCCGTCAGCAGGGCGGTGGACGCGTAGCAGATCGGTCCCACCGGCACGCCGCGGCGACGCCTGCCACGGCCGATCTCACCCGGACGGCCCGCCACCTGCACGAACCCCGCCGCGGCCCGGGCGTGCGCCCGGGCCGCGGCATCGGCTCAGCCCTCGGTGTCCCCGGCCTCGCCGTCCTTCTCGCCGGTGACGATCCGCCGGATCACCGCGAGCGGCAGCTTCGGCGAGCCGTCGGCGAACAGCAGCCCGTTGGTCTCCTGCGCGGTGTCCCGGAACTGCGTGTAGCAGAAGCCGGCGACCAGCGGGCTGTCGCGCAGCGCGCCGAACAGGTCGGCGAGCAGCGCCGCGTACTGCGTGTCGGAGCTGGTCCTGGTGTAGGAGAAGTCCCCGTCGTCGGCGCGCAGCGACAGGCCGCCGAACTCGGTGATCATCAGCGGCACCCCGCCGGAGCGGTACCGCTCGGTCTGGGCGCGGGTCACCGCCAGCACGCGGCCCTGCGGCCCCGGGCCGTCCAGCACGGCGTCGAAGCCGGCCGGGTCGCCGTAGCGCGCGGTGAGCACCTCGGGGTCGGAGGTGTAGTCGTGCACGCCGAGGATGTCGCTGTCGGTGTGCTCCCAGCCCTCGTTGGACAGCACCGGCCGGCTCGGGTCGACGGCGCGGGTGAGATGGGCCAGGGCCAGCGAGTAGTGGCGCTGCGCCGGGTCGGACGCGATGTCGGACGCGCCCCAGCTCTCGTTCATCGGCACCCAGGTGACGACGGACGGATGGCTGCGGTCACGCCGGACCAGATCCAGCCACTCGCGGGTCAGCAACTCCACGGCGTGCGTGCCGAACTCGTACCCCGCGGCGGTCTCGCCCCACACCAGCAGGCCGAGCCGGTCGGCCCAGTAGAGGAAGCGGGGGTCCTCGGCCTTCTGGTGCACCCGGACCGCGTTGAAGCCCATCGCCTTGATCAGCTCGACCTCGCGCCGCAGTTCGGCGGTGCCCGCGCTCGCCAGCAGCGTGTCCGGCCGGTAGCCCTGGTTGAGCACCGAACGCACCGGGTACGGGCGGTCGTTCAGCAGGAAGGCACCGCCGCCGACACCGGCGCTGCGGATCCCCGTGTAGCTGTCGACGGCGTCGAGCACCTCCGCCGCGTCCCCGCCGCCGGGGGCGCGCACCACCACCCGGGCCTGGAGCAGGGTCGGCCGCTCCGGCCGCCACAGCAGGTCCTCGCGGTCGATGCCGTTGCGCAGGGCGGGGATCACCAGGTCGATCCGGCTGCGCGGGGTGCGCACCTCGGTGGAGCTCGCGGCGAGCACCTCGCCGTCCAGGCTCAGCTCGACGTCCACGGTCAGCGGGCCGGACGGCGGCTCGGCGAGCGTCAGTTCGGCGGTGACGCCGCGTGCCGGGTCCGGGATCCAGGCCAGGTCGGCGATGTGCTGGGCTGGCACGCTCTCGGCCCACACGCTCTGCCAGATCCCGGTGGTCCGCTCGTACCAGACCGCGTGCGGCCGCGGCTGCCAGTCCTGCTTGCCGCGCGGCTGGGCCAGGTCGGCGGGATCGTCCTGTGCCCGGACGACGAGGACGTGCTCGGCCGCACCGGGCCGCAGCGCGTCGGTGACGTCGGCGGTGAACGGGGTCTGGCCGCCGACGTGTTCGGCCACCAGGTGCCCGTCGAGCCAGACGCGGGCGCGGTGGTCGACGGCGCCGAAGTGGATCAGCGCGCGGTCGCCCGGGCGGGAGCCGGCCGGGACCAGCACCTCGTGCGGGATGCGGCGGCGGTACCGGACGACGGGATGCGGGGTGGTGTCGCCGATCCCGGAGGCCGGGGACTCCGGCGGGAACGGCACGGTGATCCGGTGGTCGAACGGCCCGCCGCCGTCCTCCTCGCCCCGAACGGCCGACCCCGCGGGGTCGCCGTCGCCGAACCCGAACTCCCAGACGCCGTCCAGGCTCTCCCACTGCGGGCGGCGCAGCCCCGGCCTGGGGTACACGCCCTCCTCCGCCGCCTCCCGCACGGCGCCAGGACCCGCTCCGGGGCCCTCCGCCGCGCCGCTGCTCTCCCCCGCGCCCTGCACTGTCGCCCCCACGGGTCCTCCTCCGGCCGGCCCGGCTCGGCCGTGCGTCGCGTTCCTATAATCGAAGCCCTGTCATGATGGGTGATCGTTTGCAACGATGCAAGACCGGGGTGGCCGGACCCGGCATGCGGGCGGCGTCCCGTTCCGCGCGGCGGGCGCGGCGGATGCGGCAGACTCCGGGTACCGGTGCGGGGAACGCGAGGGAACGCGAGGGAAAGGGGCCGACCGTGGCCAGGGTGCGGATGCGGGATGTGGCCGAGCATGCCGGCGTGTCGGTGCGGACCGTCTCCAACGTGGTCAGCGGCTACGCCCATGTCAGCCCCACCACCCGCGAGCGGGTCCAGCGGTCGCTGGACGAGCTGGGCTACCGGATGGACTTCCTCGCCAAGGGGCTCCGCTCCGGCCGCACCGGCTTCATCGCCCTCGCGGTGCCGTTCCTCGCCGAGCCCTACTTCGCCGAACTCGCCCAGGCTGTCATCCACGCGGCCGCCCGCCGCGGGATCACGGTGCTGGTCGAGTCGACGGCGGGCGACAGCGAGGTGGAGCGCCGCATCCTCGGCGGCGGCCTGACCAACGTCGCGGACGGCGTGCTGCTGAGCGCCCTGACGCTGCCGGCGGCCGATGTGGGCACGGCCGTGCCGGACTTCCCGCTGGTGATGCTGGGCGAGCACAGCGTCGGCGACCACCTGCCGCGGGTCGGCATCGACAACGTCGCCGCCGCCAGGACCGCCGTGGCGCACCTGGTCGACCAGGGCTGCCGGCGCATCGTCGCGCTCGGCCGCAACGACAGCGAGAACGGCCGCCAGCGCACCGAGGGTTACCGGCAGGCGATGTCCGAGGCGAAGGTGCGGCGGGTGAACTGGCTGGTCGTCCCCGTCGAGGACTGGACGCGCGCCAGGGGCTACGCCGCCGTCCAGGAACTGCTGGAGGGCGACGGGCCGCTGCCGGACGGCGTCTTCGCGTTCAACGACGCGCTGGCGGTCGGCGCCCTGCGGGCCCTGGACGCCTCGGGGGTGCGGGTCCCGGAGGACGTCGCGGTGGCGGCCATCGACGACATCCAGGAGGCGGCGTACACCCACCCGCCGCTCACCTCGATCGCCCCGGACCTCGACGCGATCGCCGAGCGCGCGCTCGACCTGCTGGAAGTCCAGGCGAACCGCGACCCCGAGGCGGGCGGCGCCCCCGTGCCGGCCGGCCTGGAGCCGACGCCGTTCCGGCTGGTGGTCAGGGCGTCGTCCCTGCACCGGCCGCCGGCGGACTGACCACCTGTCCCCGCGGGCCGCGGGGGCGACCGCAGGGCGGCCGAACTCGCGGCTCGCGCCGCCTCGTTGCAGGGCTCCCGCGCCGTCGCGCCGGAGCTCACGCCGCCTCGCGTCCACGCTCCCGCGGGCCACGCCTCCCCGGCTCCGGCGGCCTCGCACCCGGGCTTCCACGGCCTCGTGTCCGGGCTATTGCATCGTTGAAAATCCTGTGTCATGGTCTCGGCCATCGAGTTCACATCGATGTAAACGAGGTGGGTCCTCCATGGGCAGTGCGATGGCACGCCGGCGTTTCCTGGGCCTCGGCGGCGGTCTCGCCCTCAGCGGTGCCCTGGGGGCGTGTGCCTCCCCGGTGGTCTCCGGTCTGACGGGTGCACAGCCGAACACCGCGGACGTCATCTTCTGGAACCTGTTCACCGGCGGCGACGGCGCCAACATGGTGCTGATGGAGGACGCCTTCCGCAAGGCGCACCCGGGCGTGACGGTCGAGGCGACCGTGCTGAGCTGGGGAAACCCCTACTACACCAAGCTGGCGTTGGCGACGGCCAGCGGGACCCCGCCCGATGTGGGCATCGCCCACCTGTCGCGGCTGCCGCTGCTCGCGGCGTCCGGCCTGCTGGAGCCGGTCGCGGACACCGGGGTCGCCGAACTCGGCGTCACCGCCGACCGGTTCACCCCTGCGGCGTGGCAGAAGGCCACCGTCGGCGGCACCGTGTACGCGGTGCCGCTGGACACCCACCCGTTCGTCCTGTTCTACAACGAGGACCTGGCCCGCAAGGCCGGCCTGCTCAACAGCGCGGGCGACGGCCTGAAGGCCATGAACGGCAAGGACGACTTCGTCGCGGCGCTGAAGGCGATGAAGGACGCCGGCGCGCAGTACGGCGCGGTCATGTCGATCACCGCCGACCCGTCGACCGCGTGGCGCTGCTTCAGCATGGTGTACTCGGGCCTGGCCGGCCCGATCGTCACCGATTCCGGGACCAGGATCAGCATCGACGACGAGGCGATGCAGGAGTCGTTCGCCTTCCTGCGCAGCCTCACCTCCGGCGGGCTGATGCCCGGCAGCCTGACCGGCGCGGGTGCCAACGCCCTGTTCTCCACGGGCAAGGCGGGCTTCCTGTTCGACGGTGAGTGGCAGATCCCGTCCTACCGGCAGGTCAAGGGCTTCCGCTTCAACGTCGTGCCGTTCCCCGCGCTGCTGGGACCGAAGCCGGTGGCGTACGCCGACTCGCACGCGCTGATCGTGCCGCACAACCCGAGCCGCTCGGCCGGACGCACGGCGAACGCGGCACGGTTCGTCAAGAGCCTGCTGGACGACAGCGCGGTGTGGGCGCAGGGCGGCCACGTCCCGGCGTGGCTGCCGACCCAGCGCAGCAAGGCGTTTCTGGACCAGTCCCCGCAACGCAACTACGTGCAGGCCGCGTTCAGTGCCGTGTACGACCCGGCGGCCTGGTACACCGGCGCCGGCTCGGACTTCCAGAGCACCATCGGCGCCACCGTCATCGAGGTCCTCGCCGGGCGGGCCGGCCCGAAGAGTGCGGTCGCCGCGATGCGTTCGGACCTCAAGCGGTACACCACGGCCCGGCCGCCGGTCACGATGAAGGAGGCATCCCGATGACGACCGTCGCCTCGACGCGGCCGGCCCGCGCGGCATCCCGGCCCACCGCGGTGGACCAGCGGGCCCCGGGTTCGGAACGGCGGGCCGGCCTGCTGCTCAGCGCGCCGTTCCTGGTGATCTACCTGGTGTTCGTGATCGGCCCGCTGGTCGTCGGCGCCGTGGTGAGCTTCTTCAACACCACCACGGTCAAGAGCGGCCTGGGCGCGTGGGTGGGGCTGTCCAACTACACCAAGGTGTGCCGCGATCCGCTGTTCTGGCAGGCGATGTGGCACTCGGTGCTGTTCACCCTGTTCACCACGCCGCCGCTGGTCGTGCTGGCGCTGCTGTTCGCGGTGCTGGCGGCCCGGATCCGCCGCGGGCGGGTGTTCTACCGGATCGCCTTCTTCGCACCGTACGTCGTCCCGTCGTCGGTGGTGGTGCTGATCTTCCTGTGGATCTACACCCCACAAGTGGGCCTGGCGCCCAAGGTGTTCAGCGCGGTCGGCCTGCCGGTGCCCGACTTCATCGGCAGCACCGCGGGCGGCTGGACCGCGGTCACGCTGATGACGCTGTGGTGGACGTTCGGCTTCAACTTCGTGCTGTACACCGCCGCGATCCAGGACGTCCCGGCGGACGTCTACGAGGCGGCGGCGATCGACGGGGCGGGCCCGTGGCAGCAGATCCGCCTCATCACCGTCCCGCTGCTGGGCCGTACCACCAGCCTGGTCGTCATCCTGCAGATCCTGGCCTCGCTGAAGGTCTTCGACCAGATCTACCTGCTGCTCAGCGGCGGGCCGAACCAGTCGACCCGGCCGGTCATCGAGTACATCTACGACACCGGCTTCACCTCCTACCGCGGCGGCTACGGCGCCGCGGCCACCCTGATCTACTTCGCCGTCATCGTCGCGATCTCTGCGGCCTGGTACGGGCTGCGCCGCTGGCGGGCCACCCGAGCGGCAGCCTGAGCGGAGGACACCGTGAGCACCGTGACCACCCGTACCCTGCCGCAGTCCGGCGCGGACCCGAACGCGGCGCGCACCGTCGACCCGGTGAAGCTGTTCAACCGGCTGTGCGCGACGTGCCTGACCCTGTTCGCCCTGATCTGGCTGGTGCCGTTCGTCTGGGCGTTGGTCACCTCGCTGCGCCCGGACGGCTCGATCACCCAGCACCCGACGTCGCTGTTCGGCGGCGGCTGGTCGCTGCACGCCTACCGCTACGCCTGGGACAACTACCCGATCGGCTCGTGGTACCTCAACAGCCTGGTGATCTCGGCGCTTTCGGTGCTGTTCACCGTGGTGCTGTGCTCGATGGCCGCGTTCGCCCTGGCCTTCCTCCGCTTCCGCGGCCGGGCGGCGATCCTGGCGCTGGTCACCGCGGGGCTGATGGTGCCCAGCGAGGCGCTGGTGCTGCCGCAGTTCATCGAGTACCGCGCGTTCCACCTGCTCGGCACCTACTGGGCGCTGGTGCTGCCGTCGGCGGTCGCGCCGGTGTCGGTGTTCGTGTTCCACGCGTTCTTCCGCGGCATCCCCCGGCCCCTGATCGAGGCCGCCAGGATCGACGGCGCGAGCTGGTGGCGGGTGTACACGACCGTGGCCATGCCGATCTGCCGGCCGGCCGCGGCCACGGTCGCCATCCTGACGTTCATCACCTCGTGGAACGCCTTCCTGTGGCCGCTGCTGGTGCTCAACCAGACCAAGTCCCAGACGATCCCGGTCGGTCTGGCCTCGCTGGTGAACCCCAGCAACATCCAGTACGCGGAGGTCATGGCCTCCTCGGTGCTCGGCTTCCTGCCGCTGGTGGCCGTGTTCCTGATCTTCCAGCGGCAGATCGTGCAAGGCATCGCCACCACCGGCATCCGGTAGCCGGCCCTCGGGAGCAGGGTCCGGCAGCAGGCGTCCGGGAGCCGGCAGCGGGGAGCCGGTGCCCGGCGGGACGTGCCCGGACGTGGCCCGGACGCGGTCGCGCGCGTCAGCGGGTGCTGTCCCGCGCGGGGTCGTCCACGGTGGGCAACTCGCCCTCGCGGTGGGCACGGCGCAGGTCCTGCAGGTAGGCGCGGGAGCACATGGCGGAGAGCTGGGCGACGCC
>WRCZ01000126.1 GCA_009783685.1 Actinomycetes bacterium | reverse complement strand
TTTCGTGCTGTCGCTCACCGCAGTCGTACACCTCGCTGCCGCGGCCGCCGTCGAGGGCGGCCGTGCTGGTCGTCGTCCCGCGCCTCTCTGCCCGGTCCGGCGAGCGGCAGGGGACGGTGCCGTGTGATCGCGCAATCATAGGGGCCGCGGGCCCGCAGCCGCCCGTTCCCGGTCGCCCGGTGCCTCGTCCGGCGGATACTGCACGACCGCCACCCCGCGCGGCGCGAGCGTGATCCGGCCCTCGCCGTCGCTCAGGCCGGCCAGGACCCGCGCGGGGGACAGCGGCAGCACGACGGGAGCGTCCGTGCGGTTGACGAGGAACCAGAAGACGCGGGAACCGTCGGTGCGCACGGTGAGTTCGACCCGGCCGCGGGCGGCCGGGGGCAGCTCGCTCGCCACGCCGGCCGCGGCCAGCAGCCGGTCGAGCAGCGGGGTGAGGCCGTCGGGGCCGAGGCGGGTCGACACGTACGCCGCCGAACCGCCGCCGGGCGCGCGGCGCCGCGTCACCGCGGGCAGCCCCGCCGACTCGCCCTCGGCCAGACGGGCGAGGACGTCGACGTCCGGGGACGTCACCGTGATCCGGTCCGACCACAGCGTGCCGCGGCTCCCGTCGTCGAGCTGCACGGACACCCCGTCGGGCAGCGGCGCGAACTCCTCGATGCGCAGGCCGAGAAGGTCGCGCAGCGCGCCGGGGTAGCCGCCGAGCCACGCGTGGTCGTTCTCGTCCACGATGCCCGAGAAGTACGTGGTGACCAGGTGCCCGCCGCCGTCGACGTAGGCGGTGAGCCGGTCGGCGAGGGCCTGTGGCACCAGGTGCAGCACCGGCGCCACCACGACGTCGTAGCCGGACAGTTCGGTGCCGGTGGTGGCCAGGTCGGCGCGCACGCCGAGGGCGAGGAACGCGGAGTACCAGTCCAGCGCCTCCTGCCGGTAGCGCAGCCGGTCGGTGGGGTGCGAGTCGAGTTCGGCGGCCCACCACGACTGCCAGTCGAAGAGGATCGCCGCGCGGGCCGGCTGCCGGACGGACCCGGTGACCGGGGCGAGGTCCCGCAGGGTGGCGCCCAGGGCGGTGACGGCGCGGAAGACCTCGCTGTCCGGTCCGGCGTGCGGCAGCATCGCCGAGTGGTACTTCTCGGCGCCGCCGGCCGACTGCCGCCACTGGAAGAAGCAGACGGCGTCCGCGCCGTGGGCGACGTGCAGCAGCGAGTCACGGGCCATCTCACCGGGCCGCTTGGCCTGGTTGACCGGCTGCCAGTTGACCGCGCTGGTGGAGTGCTCCATCAGGAACCAGGGCCGGCCGCCGGCGATCGCGCTGGTGAGGTTGGCGGAGAAGGACAGCTCGTCGAGGCTCTGCGGGCCCGGGGTGACGTAGTGGTCGTTGGACACGAAGTCCACGTCGCCGGCCCAGCCGGCGTAGTCCATGCCCTTGGTGGTCCCCATCACCATGAAGTTGGTGGTGACCGGGACGTCGGGGGTCAGCCGGCGCAGCACCTCGCGCTCGGCGCGCAGATGGTCGAGCAGCGCGTCGGAGGAGAAGCGCGTGAAGTCCAGCTGCTGGGTGGGGTTGGGGTGGGTGGCGGCCAGCCGCGGCGGCAGGATCTCCGCCCAGTCGCCGTAGACCTGCGACCAGAAGCTGGTCGCCCACGCCTGGTTGAGCGCCTCCAGGCTGCCGTACCGCGCGCGCAGCCAGACCCGGAAGGCGCGGGCCGCGTCCTCGGAGTAGTCGTAGACGTTGTGGCAGCCCAGCTCGTTGTTCACATGCCAGGCGGCGAGCGCCGGGTGCTCCGCGTAGCGGGTGGCGATCGCCTCGACCAGGCGCAGCGCGTAGGTGCGGAAGACCGGTGACGTGGGGCGCCAGTGCTGGCGGGCGCCGGGCCACACCGTCTCCCCGCGGGCGGTCACCGGCAGGATCTCCGGGTGGCGGGCGGTCAGCCACGGCGGCGGGGACGCGGTCGCCGTGGCCAGGTCGACGGCGATCCCCGCGTCGTGCAGCAGGTCCATGACCTCGTCCAGCCAGCCGAACTCCCAGCGGTCCTCGGCCGGTTGCAACCGCGCCCAGGAGAAGATGGCCAGCGACACGATGGTGACGCCGGCCTCCTGCATCAGCCGGACGTCCTCCTTCCAGACCTCGCGCGGCCACTGCTCCGGGTTGTAGTCGGCGCCGTAGCCGAGCTGCACGGGGGTGCCGGCGGGCCGGCGCAGCCAGCGGGCGGTGGGGGTGGCGGTCATCGGGGTCCTTCCGGGGCCTTGCGACGTGCGGTGGTGACGCGGGGCGTGCGCCGGTTGAAGCGCGGACGTGCGGTGCGGGACGTGCCCGCGGGAGGAGTCGAGCGGCGGGGCCCCGCGCGGTGCGCGTGGCGGGGCCCTGAGAGGTGCGAGTGGCGGGGCCCCGCCCACCGGGTCCCGCCACTCGGCTCGGGGTGCGGGCGTCAGCCCATGCTGAAGCCCTGCTGCTTGCCGTAGTTGACGGACTGGTCCTGCCAGGACTTCAGCCCGCCGGACAGCGGGGTGGAGGACACGTACGCCTTGCCCACGGTGTCGTTGAAGATCGAGTTCGCGTACACCTGGTAGGGCAGGTAGGACCAGCCGGGCAGCACGTTCTTCGCGGACTCCGAGAAGATCTTGTTGGCCTGCTGGCCGCCGAAGTACGGGAACGGCGTGTTCAGGAACGACGGCGAGTCGAGGTCCGCGGTGGTCGCCGGGAAGGCGCCGCCCTTGATGCGGGTCTGCACGCCGGCGCCCTGGTTGGCGTACTGCAGGAAGGCGTAGGCGAGGGCCTTGTTGCTGCTGGCCTGCATGACGGCCAGCGAGCTGCCGCCGTTCTCGGCGCTGGCGTTGGCGCCGGCCTGCCACTGCGGCAGCGGCGCGGCGCGCCAGTCACCGGAGGCGTTCTTCACGCCGGAGACGAAGTTGGCGGGCATCCACGCGCCGGTCGCGAGCGTGGCGATGGTGCCGTCGCCCAGACCCTTGTACCACTGGTCGCTCCAGCCGGGCACCGGGGACAGCAGGTGCTCGGAGACCAGCTGCTGCCACACCTTGGTGTACGTCGACGTCCCCTGGTCGCCGGCGAAGTCGACGGTCACCTTGGTGCCGTCCACCTTGTAGGGCTTGCCGCCGGCCTGCCAGATCAGGCTGGTGGTCATGCCGGCGTCGCCGGTGTCGCTGGTGATGTACGCCTTGGGGTCGGCCTTGTGGAGCTTGCGGGCGTCGTCCAGGTACTGCTCCCAGGTGGTGGGGACGGGGAGCTTGTACTTGTCGAAGACCTTCTTGTTGTAGAACAGCGCCATCGGGCCGGAGTCCATCGGCAGGCCGTAGACGCCGCCGTTGATGTTGACGGAGTTCCAGGGGCCGGGGGAGTAGGTCTTGGACAGGTCCTTGGCGCCGTAGGAGCTCAGGTCGGTGACGGACTTGCCGAGCGCGAACTGGCTGAGCGCGTAGTACTCGATCTGCGAGACGTCGGGTACGCCCTTGCCGGCCTGCACGGCGTTCTGCAGTGCGGTGTACTGGTCGTTGCCGGTACCGGCGTTGACCAGCTTCACGTGCACCTTGGGGTACTTGGCCTGGAAGTCGGCCACGACCTGCTTGAGGGTGGGCTCCCACGCCCACACCGTGAGGTTGCCGCCCTTGGTGAGCGCGGACTGGACGGCGTTCGCGTCGGAACTGCCGCTCCCGGACCCGGAACCGCCGGAGGAACCGCAAGCGGTGAGCCCCAGCGCGCCGGCGGCGAGGAGCGCGACCGTGGGCGCCAAGCGCCGAAGTGCCTTGTTCGTCATCTCATTTCACTCCGTTGTGCGTGATGTGTCCCGGGACACGGGAGGTCAGGGGAGGGTGGTGTCGGGGAGGACAGGGTCGGCGCCGCGGCGCCGGGATCAGGCAGAGCGACCGGAAGCGGTCACTCCTTGACGCTTCCGGCGGCCAGTCCGGACTGCCAGTAGCGCTGGAGCATCAGGAAGGCCGCGATGAGCGGGACGATGGTGAGCAGCGACCCGGTGATGACGAGGTTGAACACCGGCTGGCCGCCGACCGTGGACGCCTGCGCGTTCCACGAGTTGAGGCCGATGGTCAGCGGGTACCAGTTCGGGTCCTTGATCATGATCAGCGGCAGGAAGTAGTTGTTCCAGGTCGCGACCATGGTGAACAGCAGGACCGTGACGATGCCGGGGGCGAGCAGCGGCAGGCTGATCCGGAAGAAGGTGCGCAGCTCGCCCGAGCCGTCGACGCGTGCGGCCTCCAGCAGCTCGTCCGGGATCGCCTCGGCGGCGAACACCCACATCAGGTAGAGGCCGAACGGGGAGATCAGCGACGGGATGATCACCGCCCACGGGGTGTTGGTGAGCCCCATCTTGCTGAACATCAGGAACGTCGGCACGGCGAGTGCCGCGCCGGGGACGGCGACGGCGCCGATCACCACGGCGAACACCGCGCGCCTGCCGCGGAAGTCGAACTTCGCCAGGCCGTAGCCGCCGAGCACCGCGAGGAACGTCGCGCCGCCGGCGCCGAGGATCACGTACAGCAGGGTGTTGAGCAGCCAGCGGACGAAGATGTGGTCGTTGTAGGTGAACGTCTCCCGGATGTTGTCCCACAGCGCGAACTTGCCGCTGAACCACAGGCCGAAGGAGTCGAGCAGCTTCGGCTGGGTCTTGCAGGCGTTGATGACCAGCCAGGCCAGCGGGACCAGGGAGTAGAGCACCACGATCGCGGTGAGCACGGTCAGCAGCACGCTGCGCCGGGGCTTGCCGGGGCTGTGGCGCCGGGACGAGCGGGAGATGCGCGGCCGCACACGCTCCCGGGTCCGCGGTGTGGGTGCGGTGCCCTGCACGGCGGTGTCGGTGGCCATGGGCTCACGCCTCCTTGCGCATGCCGCGCAGCTGCACGAGGTAGGCGACGACCATCGTCACGAGCCCCATGACGATCGCGACGGTCGCGGCGTAGTTGTGCTGCTGGCCGGAGAAGGACAGCGAGTAGGTGTACAGGTTCGGGGTGAAGTACGTGGTGATCGCGTTGGGCGCCAGGCTCTTGAGGATGCTGGGCTCGTTGAACAGCTGGAAGCTGCCGATCACCGAGAAGATCGTGGCGATGACCAGCGCGCCCCGGATCGCCGGGATCTTGATCGAGCGGATGACCCGCCACTGCCCCGCGCCGTCGATCTCCGCCGCCTCGTACAGCGACTCGGGGACGACCCGCAGCGCCGCGTAGAAGATCAGCATGTTGTAGCCGACGAACTCCCAGGTGACGATGTTGCCGATGCTGGCCAGCACCCAGCTGGGGGAGAGCGGGTCGGGGATCGAGGTGTGCAGGTGCTGGTTGATGCTGGCGACCAGGCCGAACCGCTTGCCGTACATGAAGCCCCACATCAAGGTGGCGACCACCGCGGGCACCGCGTAGGGCAGGAAGATCGAGATCCGGAAGAAGTTCCGCCCGTAGAGCCGCCCGCTGTCCAGCGCCAGGGCGACCAGCAGGGCGATGCCGAGCATGATCGGCACCTGGACGATCAGGAACAGGCCGACCCGGCCCAGCCCCGACCAGAACTCGTGGTCCTTCAGCGCCTGCGTGTAGTTGTCGAGGCCGACGAAGTGGTTGCCGCCGATCAGCTGGTCCCGGTACAGGCTCAGGTAGATCGAGTAGGCGATCGGCGCCAGGAAGACCAGGGCGAAGACCACCAGGAACGGGGCAACGAAGCCCCACCCGGCCAAGCGCCGCCTGCCGACGCGCCCCCCGTCGCTGCGCCTCCGGCCGGTCGCGGGACGGCCCGCGGCCGATGGGGGCGAGAGGACCGCCATGACTCATCCTTTCGGTCGGCGTCACAGCCCCGCCACGGGCTCGCGGCGAGGGGGGATGGTTACGTAACCATTGACGACCGGGGGTCGCTCCTGTTTACGTAAACATTGGATGACGGCGATGTTGGCATTGCAGGTCGAGGACGTCAAGGTCTGAGTCGGGCTTGGGGAGGGAAACGTGATCCGAGAGGGGCAGGCGCCGCCCGCGGCGGCGGTCGGGAGCGGTGCGCCGCCGGCCGGAACGGCCACCGGGGAAGCCGGCCAGGCGCGCCCCAGACGCGGCGTCTCCATGGCCGACGTCGCCCGGCTGGCCGGGGTGTCCTCGCAGACGGTCTCCCGGGTCTCCAACGGGCATCCCAGCGTCGTCGCCGGTACCCGCGAGCGCGTGCTGCGGGCGATGAAGCAGCTGGGCTACCGGCCCAACAGCGCCGCCCGCGCCCTGCGCAGCGGCCGGTTCCGCACCATCGGCGTGATCCTGTTCACCCTCTCCACCACCGGAAACGTCCGCACGTTGGAGGCGATCGCCGTCTCGGCCGCCGAGAAGGGCTACGCCATCACCCTCCAGCCGGTGGCCGTCCCGACGCAGACCGGGGTGCACGGCGCCTTCACCCGGCTGGGAGAGCTCGCCGTCGACGGCATCATCGTGATCATGGAGGTGAACCTGCTCGACGCGGCGACGATCACCCTGCCCCCGCACGTCCAGGTCGTCGTGGTGGACTCCGACGCGGGCGACCGCTACAGCGTGGTCGACACCGACCAGGTCGGCGGCGCCCACCTCGCCGTGCGCCACCTGCTGGACCTCGGGCACTCCACCGTGTGGCACCTGGCCGGGCCCGAAGGGTCCTTCGCGGCGCAACGGCGCGAGCAGGCGTGGCGGGACGCGCTCGCCAGGGACTGGCGCGCCGCGCCGCCGGTCGTCCGCGGCGACTGGTCCGCGGAGTCCGGCTACCGGGCGGGCCTGGAGCTCGCCGGCCGGGAGGACTGCACGGCCGTGTTCGCGGCGAACGACCAGATGGCGCTGGGGCTGCTGCGCGCCCTGCGCGAGCGCGGCCGGCGGGTCCCGCAGGACGTCAGCGTGGTCGGCTTCGACGACATCCCGGAGGCGGCGTCCTTCGCGCCGCCGCTGACGACCGTCCACCAGGACTTCGCCGAGGTCGGCAGGCGCTGCGTGGACGGGGTGCTGCGGGAGATCGGCGGCGCGGAGGTGCCCCCCGGCGCGGTGCTGGTGCCGACCCGGCTGGTCGAGCGTTCCAGCACCGCGCCCGCGCGCCGCAGGTGACGCCTGGCCGTGCGGGCCGGGGAGGCATGGCCCGGCCCGCACGGCCGGTGGGGATCAGGCGACGGTGAAGGTCACCGTGTGCACGGTCGGGTCGGACCCCGCGGTGAACGCGAAGGTGTGCGTCCCCGCGGCGAGTCCCTTCGTGCCGAGCAGGTACAGGTACGTACTGCCGGTCAGCGTGAAGTCCGCGCCGAACGGCGTGTGGCCGTCCACCGTCTCCGTACCGGTGTCGATGCCCAGAGCCCGGACCCTGAGCAGCGCGGACGCCTGGTTGCGGTCGGCCGCGTCGGTGAGCCGGATGCGCAGCGGCAGCGTCGCCCCGCCGTGCACCGGGCGGCTCAGGTCGGTCAGCGCGACCGCCTGGTAGGTGACCGCGAAGGTACGGGTGACGTCGGCGGCCGGCCGGAAGTCGGCGTCACCGTCCTGGGAGGCGGTCACCGTGCAGGTGCCCGCCCGGGACAGGCGCAGCGCCGAGCCGTCCAGGTCGCACGCTCCCTGCGCCGTGAACCGGACCGGCAGCCCGGACGACGCGGTGGCGTGCAGCGGTACGTCCGCGGCGTGCAGGACCCGGTCGGGCAGCGCCGCGAAGTCCACGTCCTGCGCGTCCGGGTGGGCGTAGACTTGGACTTCGACCAGTCCCGCGGCCCAGTCCGCCTCGTTGCCGTTGTGGTCGTTGACCACCTTCGACACGCTCACCCGCACGTAACGGTAGGTGCCCGTCAGGGAGTTGCTGGTGAAGCCGACCGTCCTGTTGGCGCTCTGGCCGGACAGCCGCGTCCAGTCCTGCCCGTCGTCGCTTCCCTCGACGGTGTACCCGCTGTACGTCTCCGATCCGTTGTAGCTGCGGAAGCTCAGGTCGATGCGGCTGAGGTCGTACGGACGCTGGAGGTCGACGGTCCAGGAGTAGGGCACCGACGACGGCTGGTAGAAGTTGGTGTTGTCGCCGCTGACGTTGAGGTTGAACAGGTTCCCGTCATTGGCGTCGCCCGCCGGATGGCCCGCGGCGGCCGTGGTGGCCTCCACCGGCTTGTTCTGCGAGACCAGGCGGTCGGTGGACAGCGCGAGGTCGCCGGAGGCGGTGTCGAACGACCACTGCGGCTGGTAGCCCATGCTGATGTCCGGCCCGTCGGCGCCGGCGGCCGCGGTGACGTCCAGCGGCAGCCAGACGTAGGTGGAACTGCCCAGCGCCTCGGGGGTCCAGCGGTCGCCCATGTAGATGTAGCGGGTCGTGCCGTCCTTCCCGGTCAGCGGCAGGATGTTGGTCGGCTGGCTGGCGAAGGTGGTGTTGTTGCCGACCGGCTTCAGCGGCGACCAGCCCGCGGGGTCGGAGATGTCCTTGGTGTACGAGTACATCGCCTGGTTCGGGTACCAGCCGGACTGGCTGGAGGTGAGGACGACGTAGTAGTCCCCGACCTTCACCAGCGCGGGCGCCTCGCGCCGGGAGCCGGCGAACAGGGCATAGGAGTCCTGCCAGTCGACGTCGGTGTAGTCGTCGGTGAGCCGGTAGACCCGCATGTCCGTGCCGTTCTGCGTGGACACCAGGTACGCGTCCGAGGTCGCCGGGTCCTGGAAGATGGTGAAGTCCCGTGAGCCGTAACCCCACTTGCCGTCACCGCCGGTGTAGGTGGGGTCCGCGTCGGCGGTGGCCACCTGCCCGGCGCCCGGCCGGAAGTCCTTCAGGAAGCGGTAGTCGCCGTCGACGGTGGAACTCGTGGCGACCATCAGGTGCGAGGCGGAGTAGTCCGTGGCCCGCTCCCAGTGCGCCCACAGCACGAACGTGCCGGTCTTCGCGTTGTAGACGAGCTTGGGACGCTCGACGTTGCAGTCGGCCAACTCCGGTGCGCTGCCCGCGGTGAGGATGTCCTTGACGTAGGTCCAGTTCTTCAGGTCGCGGGACTTGTAGAGGCTGATGCCCGAGAAACGGGTGCTGTTGTCGGTCTTGTTCTCGCCGACCCAGTAGTACCAGCCGTCCCTGGCAAGGATGTTGCCGCCGTGGCCCTGGATCGGCGTGCCCGAGGTGTCGTACCAGAGGCGGCCGACGGGGACGGAGGAGTACGTGCCCGGGTCGGGCTCGATGTCGTACGCGGCCTCGAACTGCGCGCTCGGGAAGCCGTCGGAGATCGCGACCGCCTTGAGCGTCCGGGACGCGTCGACGGTGATCGGCCCGGTGTACCGGGTCCCGTTGGCGCGCGTCGCGTCCGTGCCGTCGGTCGTGTAGTAGATCGCGGCGCCGGGCGTCGCGGTGCTCAACGCGACGCTCTGGGCGGTCTTGTAGATGCCGGCGGCCACCGACGCGGTGGGCGCGGCGACGGTGATCGGCGCGGTGTCGATGTCCAGCGCCCCGGAGGCGACGCCGAACCAGCCGATGACCGGTGCCTCGGTGCCGCCCGCGAGCTCCACCCGCAGCTGCGCCGGGCCGCCGTCCCCGCCGGCGACGGTGACGTGCCCGCTGACCATGGCGTTCCTGGTCCCGCTGCTGCTCACGGTGACGTTCGGGGTGATGACGGTGGTGGCGCCGGACGCCGTCACCACGCTGACCTTCATCTGCCGCGGCCCGCTCCACCACTCGCGGAACCCCGCGGTCACGGTGTAGGTGCCCGCGTCCAGCGGCAGTTCGTACACGATCGGCTTGGACGTGGCCGAACTGCCCAGGGCGTACAGGCCGGTGGCGTCCTTGTCGGCCGCGTCCCCGGCGTGCTGGGCCACGTAGGCGTTGCCGTCGTTGACATAGCCCCAGCCGGCGCCGCCGGTGTACTGCTGGTCGGCGGCGCCGTTGCGCAGGCCGGTGCCGGTGAGCTGCTTGACGGCGCTGTAGGCGGGCGTGGTGTCCAGCATGCCGCTGTCGACGAAGTAGAGCGTGCCGCGCGGGACGACCTCGACCTGGGCGCTGGTCGCGAGCGTGCCCTCGATGCTGCCGGGCACGGTGAAGGTGCGATAGGCGCGGTCGAAGGAGTAGCCCGACAGGTCCCAGGTGACGTCCGCGGCCCGGGTCCCGCCGTCGGCGGTGGTCACCTGCACCTGCCGCGGCAGCGCGGGCTGCTCGCCGGTGTAGGTCGCCACGGTCACCGGCGAGGCCACGGCGACCGCGGCCGTGCCGGCCGGCGTTGCGGCCTGACTCCCGGCCGCCAGGTACACCGGCGCGAGGACGGTGGCGGCCAGCAGCCCGGCCAGGGCGAACGCCAGGATCCCGCGCGGCCGTTCGGGTCTGCGGCCCACGGGTCTGCGGCGCCCGGAGTTGCGTGTTCTGAGTGGTGGCATCAGCCGATCCCTTCGAGTGTTTGCGCAAACATACGGGTCGTCCGCGAGGAGCACCAGACGCGTGACGGGGATGTCCGGACGATGCGGTTCCGCATCCGCGGCGGGGTGCGGGTGGGATGCGGCAGCCGGCCGGCTGCCGGAGTGGCCGTCCCCTCGGCCCGGGGTGGCCGTTTCCGTGGCGTGCCTCGCCCGGGGCGGCCGTTCCCGTGGTCTGCCTCGCGTCCCGGGGTGGCCGTTTCCGTGGCGTGCCTTGCGTCCCGGGGCGGCCCGCCAACGGAAGGCGGCACGTGGCCATGGACCGGTGGCGTGCCTTGCGTCCCGGGGCGGCCCCCTATTCGCGGCCTGCCTCGTGTCCCGGGGGTGGGAGCCCGCGCGGTGCGGAAGTCACGCGCGCACCAGGGCCCGGGGCTGTTACCGTCCTCCCAGTCGCCCGGACCCGCATCGGCCCGGGCCCTCATTTCTCCTCCGCCTGGTGCACGGGGTGGCGGCGAGGGCGTGTGCCCCGTCCTGCCGCAGTTCTGGACGCCCCAGGCGGGCTGCGGGTCGCACCACATCTCTCCGTCCCGGTAGGGGTGCAGGCGCCGGCGACCCGGGACGCAGCCCGCCCCGCCCGGTGGCGACGAAGGACTCCCCATGCCGTCCCTCGCGTCCGGCTACCGTCCTCTGCTGCGCACTCCCGGTGCCGCGGCCTTCTTCCTCGCCGCGTCCGTGGGACGCGTCGGCATCGCCATGACGGGCCTCGGCCTGGTCTGGCTCGTCCACGCCCGCACGGGCTCCTACGGAACCGCCGGGCAGGTCGCCGCGGCGTTCTCCGTGGCCGAGGCCCTGATCGGCCCCCATCTGGCCCGTCTGATCGACCGGTTCGGCCAGACCCGCGTCCTGCCGTGGTGCCTTCTCTGCCACGGCGTCGCCGTCGCCGGCGTCCTGTCCGCGGCCTCCGCCGGCTCCCGGGCCGCACTCGTCGCCGCCGCCGCGTGCGCCGGGGCGGCGGTCCCGCAGCTCGGGGCCTGCTCCGCCGCCCGCTGGGTCGCGCTGCTGCGCGGGGGACGGGACGGCGAACTCCCCACCGCCTTCTCCCTGGAGTCGCTGACCAACGCCACGGGCTTCCTCCTCGGGCCCGTCGCCGTCACCGCGCTCGGCGCGGCCGGCCGGGCGTCCCTGGCCACCGCCCTCGCCGCGGCCCTGATCGTGGGCGGCGGCGGAGTTCTCGCACTGCAACGGCGCACGGCTCCGGCGCCCGCCCGCGGGGACACCGAGGCCACCGGGACCGTACGGGGCCTGCTGCGACCGGACTTCCTGCTCCTGGCCCTGCTCAACCTGGCCATCGGGCTCTACTTCGGCACCATGGCCATCGCGGTCAGCGCGTTCGCCGTCGGGCACGGGACGCCCGGGGCCGCCGCGCCGATCATCGCCGCCGCCAGTCTCGGCGGGCTGCTCTCCGGCTGGTTCTACGGGACGCGGCCGCGCCGTGCTCCGGCGCATCTCCAACTGGTCCGCGCCACGCTGTACATGACGTGCGCCGGACTGCTGCTCCCGCTCGCGCCCTCCGCGCCGTGGCTCGGCGCGGCGGTGGTCATGACGGAGGCGGCGGTGCCGCCCACGCTCGTCCTGCTGAACGTCCTCACCGAGAAGTCCGTCCCCCGGGCGGTGCTGACCCAGGCGTTCACCTGGAACAACTCGACCAGTGCGGCTGGTTCGGCCGTGGCGGGGTGGCTGGCCGGGCGGACTGCCGATGCGCTGGGTGCGTCGGCGGCGTTGGCTCTGGCTCCGGCGGCCGGGCTCGTGCTGGTTGCTCTCGCTCTTGCCTCGCGGCGCCGGTCGTTGCGGCCCGGTGCGGTGTGAGGCCGCCGGGGGGTGAGGGGGGCGGCGGTCCCGAACCATCGCGCCCGGCTGATGAGTTGTGTGCGTTTCGTTGTGCTGATCAGCTCGTTCGTG
>WRCZ01000125.1 GCA_009783685.1 Actinomycetes bacterium | reverse complement strand
GTCGGGCAGGTCGTCCAGCGAAGTGGCGTAGTGCGACTCGCCCTTGAGGTCGACGACGGTCGAAGGGGTGTCCGGTGCCAGCGGGTTGGGGAACGGCCGGGTCTGGAGCCCCACCAGGTCGACGTAGTGCTGGAAGGCGGTCGACGACGGCGGGAAGCGCATCGCGCCCATCTCCGCGGTCAGCGCGGGGTCGCAGCCCTCGAACCCGACCGTGCGCAGCCGGCCGCCGATCCGGTCGGCCTCGTACACCACCGGCCGCAGGCCCATCTTCATCAGCTCGTACGCGGCGACGATCCCGGACAGGCCGCCGCCGATCACCGCCACCTCGGTGCCGTGCTCGGTCGCCGGCACCGACCCCAGGCCCGCCGGGTGGGCGAGGAAGTCGTCGTAGGCGTACGGGAAGTCGGGGCCGAACATCGTGATGGGCGGCTGCGCCTGCGCCTCGATGTGCTGCTCGTCGTGGACGGCGGTGGGCACGGACGTCATGGGGCGGGTCTCCTGGTCGTGCGGGTCCGGCGGTGCGGAGCGGGGGAAGGGGGCGGCGGGTGCCCGGTCAGGTCAGGTCGCGGTACAACTCGGGCCTGCGGTCGGCCAGATAGGGCGTGTCGGCGCGTGCCGCGCGGAGCACCTCGGGATCGGCCTCGGCGACGAGCAGTTCGGGCCCGGCGCCGGCCCGGGCGCGCACCGCGCCGTCGGGGCCGGCCAGGCAGCTCAGCCCGGCGAAGTCGAACTCCCCTTCCGGGCCGCATCGGTTGGCGTAGGCGACGTGCATGCCGTTCTCGTACGCCCGGGCCGGCACCAGGACCTGCGGGACGAACTCGTAGGGCCGCATCAGGGCGGTGGGCACCACCAGCAGTTCGGTGCCGGCGAGCGCGTGCACCCGCACGGCCTCGGGGAACTCCACGTCGTAGCAGATGAGCAGGCCGATCCGGACGCCGTCGACGGTGGCCTGCACCAGCGGCCGGTCGCCGGGGGTGAACACCGCCCGCTCGTAGTCGCCGAACAGGTGCGCCTTGCGGTAGACGGCCAGGCCCGTGCCGTCCGGGCCGACCAGGCGCACGGCGTTGAACACCGTGCCGGGCCCGCTCCCCCGCTCCGGGAAGCCGTAGGCGATCGCCAGGCCGTGCCGGGCCGCGATCGCGTCGACCCGCGCGGCCGACGGGCCGTCGGCGGGCTCCGCGAGGCCGGCGACGCGGTCGCCGAGCGCGTACCCGGTGAGGAACAGCTCGCTGGTCGCCAGCAGCCGGGCGCCCTGCGCGGCCGCCCGGGCGGCGGCCTCGTCCAGGGCCCGCAGGCTGTCCGCGACGCTGCCGGGAACGCCGGGCGGGCCTTGGAGCAGGGCGGTGCGCAACGGCGCCATGGGGCCTCTTTCGCCTGGTCAGGTGGGGTGTGCAAGCACTGGTTCGACGGTACGTGGCCAGGCCGTGCGAACGGAAGGCGCGAACATTGCAGTGGATGAGGCGATCCGTTGCGTCTTTTCCGGGTGATCCGGCGATTCGTTGCGCACGCCCGTGGCCCGGGCACCCCGCGACGCACCCGCCCGGCGCACCGGCACGGCTTACGGGCCCGGCGCACGAGCCCCGCGCATCCGCATGCGACGGCGGGCGCCCGCACCCCTGGCCGGGGTACGGGCGCCCGCCGTCGACAGGCCGCGTGGGCGGTCAGCGCCCGGCTGTCACCGGAAGCGCTGGTCCTTGCCCTCCTGGCCGGCTTCCCGGGTTCCCTTGCCGGTCTCCTCGACGTTCATGTCGGACTCGATGCGCTCCTTGCGCAGCCGCCCGTGGACCGTCTTCTGCTCGGTGTGCTCCTCCACGCGCATCCGCACGCGCTCCTTGGGCACGACCCGGGTGTCGATGATCGCCTCCTCCTCGTGGAGGGTGATGTACTGGTCGTCCTCGGAGATCTCCGGGTTCATCCCGGCGCGCGTGGCCTCGGTGATCGGCTCGCGCTCCAGCCGCACCTCCTCGTGCCGGACCGGCACCGTCTTCTCGACCTCCTCGACCTCCACGTACTTGTGCATCCGGGCCCGGCCGGAGGCGTGCCGCTCGACGTTGACGACCATCTCCTCCTCGGAGCGGGTCATCGCCTCGCCCTCGTCGAGGCCGCTCCTGCCGGTGGTCTGCGCGGAGCGCTCGGTCGCGTAGCCGGTTCCGGTGCCGGCCTCGCTGCCGGACATCCCGGTGTCCGCGCCGCCCGCGGTCTTCTCGCCGCCGGAGCCGCTCATGCCCTCGCGCACGCCCGCGGCGGTGCCGGCCTTGGGGCCTTGGCCCATGCCGGCGCCGGCGCCCGTGCCGGTGCCCTCGTCGATGCCGGCCGAGGTGCCCGGGCCCTGCTCGCCACTGGGCCTGGCGTGCCGGCCTGAGCTCGCGGCCGTTCCCGCGGCCCCCGCGGCCGCCGCCTTCTCACCGGCCGCGGCTCCCGAGGACTCCAGTCCGTAGTAGCGGTAGAGGTGCCGCTCCTCCTCGACCGAGAGGTGTCCGCCCGAGTCGACGTCGACGTTCGGCGCGCCCTTCACCTTGTCCTTGTCGTACGGGATCTCCAGGTGGTCCTGGACCAGCCGGGCGGAGCGGGTCGGCACGAAGGTCTCGCTGTTGCCGAAGAGACCGGTCTTCACCGTGACCCACTCGGGATTGCCGGTGGCGTCGTCCAGGTACATGTGCTTGGCGTCGCCGATCTTCCGTCCCGAGGAGTCGTGGACCGGATGGCCCACGACCTGGGATATCTGCTCGCGCGTGATCATGTGTCGCCTCCTCGAGGGACTGCCGTGGCCGATCTCCGATCGGACCTCACCACAGCGCGTTACCCCAACCGGCGGGTCAAAACATCCCGTTCACGGACAATCGCGACATTTGACAACGATGGCCGGCCGTGCGAGGGGGGCCGGGGCGAGGGGGCGGACCCGGGGGCCGAGGCGTCAGTCCGGACTGCCCGCCCCGTAGCGGCGCAGCAGCGGGGACAGCACCAGGACCGACTTGGTGCGGGTCACGAACGGCTCGCCGGCGATCTTCTCCAGCACCCGCTCGAAGTGCCGGACGTCGGAGGCGAAGACCTGGACCACGGCGTCGGCCTCGCCGGTGACGGTCGAGGCGGAGGCCACCTCCGGGTACCGGGCGAGGCCGCGCCGGATGTCGGAGGGCGAGGTGTTGTGCCGGCAGTACAGCTCGACCAGCGCCTCGGTCTGCCAGCCCAGCGCCGCCGGGTCGACCCGCACCGTGAACCCGGTGATCGCGCCGGCGGCCAGCAGCCGGTCGACGCGGCGCTTGACGGCGGGCGCGGACAGCCCGACCTCCGCGCCGATGTCGGCGTAGGAGCGGCGCGCGTCGGCGGCCAGGGCGTGGACGATGCGTTCGTCGAGTTCGTTGAGCGGCACGTCGGGAGTGTCGCACGGGGCCCGTCCCCCGGTCCGGGGGCGCCCCGTGCGACGGTGCCCGGGCACCCGGCGGGTGCCCGGTGCCGGCTACTGCCAGCTGGCGTGCAGCGGCTTGCCCTCCGCGTACCCGGCGGCGCTCTGCACCCCGACCACGGCCCGGTCGGCGAACTCCGCCAGCGAGCCGGCGCCCGCGTAGGTGCAGGAGCTGCGCACGCCCGCCACGATCGAGTCGATCAGGTCCTCCACGCCGGGCCGCACCGGGTCGAGGAACATCCGCGACGTCGAGATGCCCTCCTCGAACAGCGCCTTGCGGGCCCGGTCGTACTCCGACTCCTCGCTGGTGCGGTTGCGCACCGCGCGCGCGGAGGCCATGCCGAACGACTCCTTGTACAGCCGGCCGTCCGCGGTCTGCTGCAGGTCGCCGGGCGACTCGTGGGTGCCGGCGAACCAGGAGCCGATCATGACGTTGGACGCCCCGGCGGCCAGCGCCATCGCCACGTCGCGCGGGTGCCGCACGCCGCCGTCCGCCCAGACGTGCTTGCCGTGCCTGCGGGCCTCGGCGGCGCACTCGAGCACCGCGGAGAACTGCGGGCGGCCGACGCCGGTCATCATGCGGGTGGTGCACATCGCGCCGGGGCCGACGCCGACCTTGACGATGTCGGCGCCCGCCTCGATCAGGTCGCGCACGCCCTCGGCGGCCACCACGTTGCCGGCGGCCACCGGCACCCGCGGGTCCAGGCCGCGCACGGCGCGCACGGCGGTGAGCATCGATTCCTGGTGCCCGTGCGCGGTGTCCACCACGAGGGTGTCCACGCCGGCGTCCAGCAGCTGCTTGGCCTTGCCGGCCACGTCGCCGTTGATGCCGACCGCCGCGGCGATCCGCAGCCGCCCCTGGGCGTCGACCGCCGGGTCGTACAGGGTGGCGCGCAGCGCGGCGGTGCGGGTGAGGATGCCGGCCAGCCGCCCGTCGGCGTCCACCGCGGGAGCGAGCTTGCGGTGCGCGTCCTCCAGGCGGTTGAAGGCGTCCCGCGGGTCGATGCCGGCGTCGAGCAGCAGCAGGTCGGTGGACATCACCTGGGAGAGCTGGGTGAAGCGGTCCACGCCGGTCAGGTCCGACTCGGTGACCACGCCGACCGGCCGCCCGTCCTCGACGACCACCCCGGCGCCGTGCGCCCGCTTGGGCAGCAGCGCCAGCGCGTCGGCGACGGTCTGCGAGGGGGCCAGGGTGATGGGCGTGTCGAGCACCAGGTGGCGCTGCTTGACGTACGCGACGACATCGGTGACCACGTCGATCGGGATGTCCTGCGGGATGACCACCAGACCGCCGCGGCGGGCGACGGTCTCCGCCATCCTGCGGCCCGCGATCGCGGTCATATTGGCCACCACGAGCGGGATGGTGGTGCCCGTGCCGTCGGGGGACCTGAGGTCCACACCCTGGCGGGAACCGACCGCGCTGCGGCTCGGCACCATGAACACATCGTCGTACGTCAGGTCGTACGCGGGCTGCACATCATTCAGGAAACGCATCTTGACTCTCTCACCTGCGAAAACAACAGACAGCGGGCGGGGAGTCAGTCCTGAAGCCGCACGACACCGAACTGTGGCTCCTACGCCATCATCCTGGACGGACGGCGTTCCTGCACAGCCGTGGCGGATGTCTGGAGGTTTCCCCAGCCCGCCGCCGGCCGTCCTGTCGTTTCGTCCAGCTTCCGCGCCCGGCCGCGGCTGCCCGTGCGAGGCCGCCCGTCCGCGAGGAGGCTGGAAGGGAGCCATCCGTGGGAGCGACGAGAGGATCGTCATGAAAGCACTCGTCTTCAACGGTCCGGACCGCGCGGCCTGGCAGGAGGCCCGCGACCCCGGAATCCAGGAGCCGACCGACGCGATCGTGCGGGTCGAGGCGACCACCATCTGCGGCACGGACCTGCACATCCTGGCGGGCGACGTGCCGGACGTGCCGCCCGGCACCGTGCTCGGGCACGAGGCGGTGGGCCGGGTGGTGGAGGCGGGCAGCGCGGTGCGCGGCGTGCGGCCGGGCGACCGGGTGCTGGTCTCCTGCATCAGCGCGTGCGGGCACTGCCGCTACTGCCGTGAGGCCGCCTACGGCCAGTGCACCGGGGGCGGCGGCTGGATCCTCGGCCACCTCATCGACGGCACCCAGGCCGAGTTCGTGCGGGTGCCCTTCGCGGACCTGTCGCTGCACTCGCTGCCGGAGGCGGTGCCCGCCAAGGAGGCGGTGCTGCTGTCCGACATCTTCCCGACCGGCTACGAGGTGGGCGTGCTCAACGGCCGGGTGCGCCCCGGCGACACCGTCGTGGTGGTCGGCGCCGGCCCGGTCGGGCTGGCCGCGATCGCCACCGCGCAGCTGTTCTCGCCGGGCCGGATCGTCGCGGTGGACCTCGCCCCCATCCGGCTGGAGGCCGCCAAGCAGCTCGGCGCGGACGCCATCGCCACCGCGGCCGAGAGCGAGGCGCTGGTCGCCGACCTGACCGGCGGGCTCGGCGCGGACGTGGTGATCGAAGCGGTGGGCCAGGCGGCCAGCTTCGAACTGTGCACCCGCATGGTGCGCCCCGGCGGCCACGTGGCCAACGTCGGGGTCCACGGCGGGCCGGCGACGCTGCACCTGGAGGACCTGTGGATCAGGAACCTGACGCTCACCACCGGCCTGGTCGACACCTTCTCCACCCCCACCCTGCTGGGCATGCTCACCGACCGCAGGCTGCCGGCCGGGGCGCTGGTCACCCACACCTTCGAGCTGGGGCAGATGGAGGCCGCCTACGACGTCTTCTCCCGGGCCGCGGACACCGGCGCCCTGAAGGTCGTCCTCGGCGAACCGCAGCACGACGAGCTGACGTTGCGGGCCGCGGCGGCCTGACCGGCGGCGTGACCGACCGCCTGACGTCGCTGGCCCCGCGGCCGGGAGCGAGGGACGCTGGAAGCACCGGGCCGTGCCGCCCGACCTGCGGCACGGCGTCCCGGGCGCCGGAAGAAGGACGCAGATGAGGTCGTTCAGGATCGGGCGGATCTTCGGTGTGCCGCTGCGGCTGCACTGGAGCGTGCCGCTGCTGGTGCTGGTGATCGGCTTCGGGCTGGGACGCAGCACGCTGCCCGCCTGGGTCCCGGACCGCTCCTCCACGGTGTACGCCACCGCCGCGGTGCTGGGCGCGGTGCTGCTGGCGGTCAGCCTGCTGCTGCACGAGGCGGCGCACGCGGTCGCCGCCCGCAGATGCGGCATCGACGTCGAGGACGTGACGCTCTGGGCGCTGGGCGGCGTGACGCGGATGGGACGGCCGCGCACCGCGGGCGTCGCCCTGTGGGTGGCCGTCGTCGGGCCGCTGACCAGCCTGGTCTTCGGCGGAGCGGCGCTGGGCGCCGGCATCGGCCTGCACGCGGCGTCGGGCCTGGCGCTGTACGCGGCGCTGCTGGCCTGGCTCGGCTGGGCGAACCTGCTGCTCGGGGTCTTCAACCTGCTGCCCGCGGTGCCGCTGGACGGCGGGCGGGTGCTGCACGCGGTGATCTGGATGGCCACCAAGGACCGCGACCGCTCGGAGCTGGCGGCCGACCGCGGCGGCCAGATCATCGGCGCGCTGATCGTGGCGGCCGGCTGGTTCATGATCCTGCGCGGCGCGCCCGGCGGGCTGTGGCTGGCGGTGATCGGCCTGTTCATCACGTTCACCGCGGGCGTGGAGCGCCGGCGGGCCGCGATCAGCGCGGCGCTGCGCGGCGTCCGGGTGGGCGACGCGATGTCCGCGCCGGTGACGACCGTCTCCGACTGGCTGACGGTCGACCGCTTCATCGAGGACGGCGGCGGGCGGGCCGGCCACTCGGTGCTGCCGCTGACCGACCTCAACGGGAGCCCGACCGGCATCGTGCAGCTGCGCAGCATCGCCATGGTCCCGGTGGAGCACCGGCCGGAGGTCAGGATGCGCGACCTGGCCGTGCCGCTGTCGCAGTGCACCGTGGCCGCTCCCGACGACCTGCTCAACGACGTGGTGGACGGCGTCCGCACGCAGGTCGGGCTGCACATCCTGGTCGTGGAGGCGCGTCGCCTGGTGGGCATCGTGACGCCGCACGACCTGACCCGGACCTTCGAGCGCCACACCGTCCGCCGCACGGCGGGCGGCGCCGCGGCGCCTCCCCGCTGGCGGTAGGCCCGAGCCCTCGCGTTTCACCGCTCTGACCGCTGCGGGACGGGCCCGCGCCGGTCCCCGAACCGGCGGGACGGCTCAGGAGCCGTCGGGGTCCGCCCGGTCGAGCGCGGGGCGCGGCGCGGGGCCGGTGGCGTTCAGCAGGTGGTCGGCGGCCGCGGTGTCGGTGACCAGGCTGGTGACCAGGCCCGAGCGCAGCACCGCGTCGATCGCCGCCGCCTTGCGCATCCCGCCGGCGATGGCCAGCACCTCGGGGATCCGGCGCAGCCGGTCCGCCTCGATGGTGATGCAGCGTTCGCCCAGGTCGCGGCCGACCCTGCGGCCCTGCGCGTCGAACAGGTGCGAGGACATCTCGGCCGCCACGCCGAGCCCGGCGTAGTGCTCCCGCTCCTCCTCGCTGAGCGCGTCGTGGACGGTGGAGATCCCGGCCTCCCACGAGCCGATCGACACCACCGCGACGGTGACCTTGTCGAAGTAGCCCATGGCCGCGGCGATCTGGCTCTGCGCGCGCAGGGCCGCGGCGGTCGCCGGGTCGGCGAGCACCATCGGCGCGTACAGCGGGTGCGCCTCGCCGCCGGAGACCGCGGCCGCGGTGCGCACCGCCTCCACCGAGCCGCGCTCCGCGGTCCCCACGTCGTACACGCCCGTCAGCTGCACGACCGTGCAGGGCGCGAGGCGGTCCAGCGCGTTGGCCATGGTGATGATGGAGCGGCCCCAGGCCAGGCCCAGCACGTCGCCGTCGCTGACGAGTTCACCGAGCAGGTCGGCGGCGACCGCGCCGAGGTTCTCCGGGTCGGGGGCGTCCGCCTGGTCCGGCGGCGTCTCGACGACGACGGCGTGGCGCAGCCCGTAGTGCGCCCGCAGGGCGTCCGAGCGCTCGGCGTCGAGCTCGGCCGGCACCCGGATCTCGATCCGCACCAGATCGCGTTCGAGCGCGGTCTCCAGGACGCGCGCCACCTTGAACCGGCTGACCCCGAACTCCTCGGCGATCTGGATCTTCGACTTGCCCTCCAGGTAGAAGCGACGCGCCATCGCCGCTGCCTGGACCATCTCGCCGGGGCCCATGCGCACCTGTGTGCGGCCTGTGCTCACGTCGCCTCTCCCCAGTACCCCATCTGATCCACTTCGCGCTCATCCTCGCAGACGCCCGCCGTTACGGGCGCGTAGCCTTCCGTTGGTCCGCATACATTCACCGGGCACCACCAAGAAGTCCGTGCTCCCGTCAGCCGCACGCCCTCAGTGGGCGCAGCCCGACGCTCCTGCCGCCTGCTCGCGGAGCGCCTTGACCGCGGCAGCCGGATCGTCGGCCCCGTAGACCGCGGAGCCGGCCACGAACACGTCAGCGCCCGCCTCCGCGCAGCGCTCGATGGTCTCCGCCGAGACCCCGCCGTCGACCTGCAGCCACATCTGCAGGCCGTGCCGTTCGATCAGGGCCCGGGTGCGGCGGATCTTGGGCAGCATGATGTCCAGGAACGCCTGCCCGCCGAAGCCCGGCTCGACCGTCATGACGAGCAGCATGTCGAGTTCCGGCAGCAGGTCCTCGTACGGCTCGATCGGCGTGGCGGGCCTGAGCGCCATCGACGCCCTGGCGCCCTTCGCGCGGATCTCCCGCGCCAGCCGCACCGGGGCCGCCGCCGCCTCCACGTGGAAGGTGACCGAGCCGGCGCCGGCCTCCACGTAGGCGGGCGCCCAGCGGTCCGGCTGCTCGATCATCAAGTGGCAGTCCAGCGGAATTCCGGTGGCCTTCCGCAGCGACTCGACGACCGGGACCCCCAGCGTGAGGTTGGGTACGAAGTGGTTGTCCATCACGTCGACATGGAGCCAGTCGGCACCCTCGACCGCCTGCGCCTCCTCGGCGAGTCGGGCGAAGTCGGCGGAAAGGATGCTGGGGTTGATCTGCACGCTCATATGCCCAGCAAACCAGATCCGCCGCCCGTGCGGGACCGCCTGACCGGCCTGTCCGGGCGCGCCGGTCCACGTCGGCACGCCGCCGCCCGCGCCCGCCGCACCGGGTGCCGCGGCACGGACACGGCAGCCCCGCTATGGCGTCGCTCGACCGCCGCCGGGCGTTCACAGGAACCGGCGGGCGAAACGCCGTCCGCAATGCCATGCTGGTTCCGCCCCGGCCGCCGTACACCTGTACGGCGGGACACGGGGTCGTCTCGAGTACGCACGAGTGAGAGCTGGGGGATTGCGGCAATGGCGGGCGGAACGGGTGGAGCCGGCAACGGCGATGCGGCCGGCAGCAGCAAAGTGGCGGTGCCGCGCGGCATCGCACACCTCGTATGCGGGCGGCGCAGCAAGTGGGTGGTCCTCGCGCTGTGGATCATCGTGCTGGTGGTGGTGTCGCCCCTTGCGCAGAAGCTGACGGACGCTCAGAAGAACGACGCGGCGAGCTGGCTGCCGGGCAACGCCGAGTCGACGCAGGTGCTCAACCTGCAGAAGGACTTCGTGCCGGAGTCGGCTCCGGCGGTCGTGGTGTACAGCAGGAGCGGCGGGCTGACCGCTGCCGACACCGCGAAGATCAACAAGGACGCGGCCGCGGTCAAGGCGATGACCGACCACGGCATCCTCGGCAGCCGCCTGGTCGGCCCGCAGTTCAACCAGCAGCAGAGCCCGGTGGCCGCGCAGTTCATCGTCCCCATCGTCATGGACGCGAGCGGCTGGACCTCGCTGTCGGACGCGGTGAAGGAGATCAGAGCCACCACCGGCAAGAGCGGCAGCGGCCTGGAGGTGCACATCACCGGGCCGGGCGGCTTCGCCTCCGACTCCAACGAGGCGTTCGCCGGCATCGACGGCACCCTGCTGTACTCGGCACTGGCCGTGGTGATCATCATCCTGCTCATCACCTACCGCAGCCTGAGCCTGCTGCTGCTCCCGGTGCTCTCGGTGGTCGGCGCCCTGTTCACCGCCGAGGCGGCGATCTACCTGCTGGCCAAGCACGGCGGGCTGGTGGTGAACGCGCAGAGCGCCGGCATCCTCACCGTGCTCGTGTTCGGCGCGGGGACGGACTACGCGCTCCTGCTGGTGGCGCGCTACCGGGAGGAGTTGCGCCGCCACGACGACCGGCACGAGGCGATGGCCCTGGCGCTGCACCGCGCGGGACCGGCCATCATCGCCAGTGCCGCCACCGTGGCGCTGAGCATGCTGGTCCTGCTGGCCGCGCAGATGAACTCCACCTCCGGGCTCGGCCCGGTCGCGGCGGTCGGCGTCGCGGTCGGCCTGCTCGCGATGGTGACGCTCTTCCCCGCGCTGCTGGTCATCTTCGGCCGCTGGGTGTTCTGGCCGTCCGTCCCGCACGTCGGCACCCCGGAGCCGACCAGGACCGGCCTGTGGTCGCGGATCGGCGACCGGGTCAGCCGCCGGCCGCGCACGGTGTGGGCGACGACCGTGGCGGTGCTCGGCGCGCTCGCCTTCGGCCTGTTCTCGCTGAACGCCTCGGGCCTGGCACAGGCGGACAGCTTCACCAACACGCCCGACTCGGTGGTCGGCCAGAAGGTGCAGGTCACGTACTTCCCGGCGGGCGGCGGCCAGCCGCTCGTCATCATCTCCAAGGCCGGTTCCGAGACCCAGGTCAAGGCCGCGCTGAGCGGGGTGAAGGGCGTGGTGCCGGCATCGGTCGGCACACCGCCGGGCGTCACCCCGGTCAAGAACGGCCGGGTGTACATGGAGGCCACGCTCGCCGACCGGCCGGACAGCGACGCCGCGAAGACCGCGGTGGAGCAGGCGCGCAGCACGCTGCACGCGATCCCGAACGCCGACGCGAAGGTGGGCGGCGGGGCGGCCGTCATCAAGGACACCTCCGAGGCGTCCACCCATGACGACATGCTGCTCATCCCGCTCATCCTGGTGGTGGTGCTGCTGATCCTCGGCGTGCTGCTGCGGTCGGTGATCGCACCGCTGCTGCTGATCGGCACCGTGGTGCTGTCGTTCGCCGCGGCCCTCGGCGTGAGCGCGCTGGCCTTCAAGTACCTCTTCGGCTACGCCGGCCAGGACACCTCGTTCCCGCTGTTCGTCTTCGTGTTCCTGGTGGCCCTGGGCATCGACTACAACATCTTCCTGATGACCCGGATCCGCGAGGAGAGCGCGCTGCACGGCACCCGTGACGGCGTCCGGATCGGCCTCGCCGCGACCGGCGGCGTGATCACCTCGGCCGGCCTGGTGCTCGCGGGCACGTTCGCGGTGCTGGGCACCCTGCCGGTGGTCGGGTTCGCCGAGATCGGCTTCGCGGTCGCCTTCGGCGTGCTGCTCGACACCTTCGTGGTGCGCTCGGTGCTGGTCTCCGCGCTGACGCTCGACATCGGGGACAAGGTGTGGTGGCCGGGCCGGCTCTCCTCGTCGCGCCCGACCGAGCCGCTCGCGGCGCCGCGCGAGGAGGTGCCGGCCGAGCACCCGTAGCTCCGGCCCACCCCTGCCCGACGCAGGCGGCCGGCACCAGCCCTCCAGGGGGCGGGTGCCGGCCGCTGTTCGTCGTTGACGCCGGCTCCCGCCGACGGCCCGGCGCCGGCGCGGACCTCCCGTGCCCGGACCGCGCCGCGCGGCACGCCGGCGAGGCCGGGGCGGGACGCCCGAACCGGCCGGGGCGCGGGTCTCCGCCCGGGCCGGCAGTGGTGGGCCGGCGGGTCAGGCGGTGCGGCGCAGGAGCGCCAGGTACATCGCGTCGGTGCCGTGCAGATGCGGCCACAGCTGCACGTCGGGCCCGTCGCCCAGCTCGGGCACGCCGGGGAACAGCGGCCG
>WRCZ01000124.1 GCA_009783685.1 Actinomycetes bacterium | reverse complement strand
GCGGGCAGCACCCGCCCGGTGGGGTTGGAGGGGCTGTTCAGCCACAGCATCCGGGTGCGCGCCGGGTCCAGGCCGGTGACCGGGTCGTCGTAGGCGACCGGCTCGGCGCGGGCGATCAGCGCGCCGATCTCGTAGGTCGGGTAGGCCAGCTGCGGGTAGCCCACCTGGTCGCCCTCGCGCAGGTCCAGCAGGGTGGGCAGCCACCCGACCAGTTCCTTGGAGCCGATCAGCGGCAGCACGTGCCGCGGGTCCGCGCCGCTCACGCCGTGCCAGCGGCGCAGGTAGCCGGCCACCGCCTCGCGCAGCGCCGCCGTGCCGTAGGTCAGCGGGTAGCCGGGGCTGTCGGACGAGGCGGCCAGCGCCTCGCGCACGACGTCGGGGACCGGGTCCACCGGGGTGCCGACGGACAGGTCGACGATGCCGTCGGCGTGTGCGGCGGCGGTGGCCTTGTACGGCTCCAGGCGGTCCCAGGGGAACACCGGAAGGCGGGCGGAGATGCTCACGTGCTCACTCTCGCTTGGGGGACGAACGCCGGGCCCCGTACGGCGGTGCGCCGTACGGGGCCCGGCGGAGTCAGCCGACGCAGGACGTCACTGGTTCTGCGGGGGCAGCTCTGCGATGAAGGGGTGGTCGCGCTCGATGAGGCCGAGCTTGGAAGCACCACCGGGCGAGCCGAGCTCGTCGAAGAACTCGACGTTCGCCTTGTAGTAGTCCTTCCACTCCTCCGGGGTGTCGTCCTCGTAGAAGATGGCCTCGACCGGGCACACCGGCTCACAGGCGCCGCAGTCGACGCATTCGTCCGGGTGGATGTACAAGGACCGGGAGCCCTCGTAGATGCAGTCGACCGGGCACTCTTCGATGCACGCCTTGTCCTTGACGTCGACACAAGGCTGCGCGATGACGTAGGTCACGCTGTCGTTCCTCCTCGAGTTGGGCTCATCTCGCGCGGGAGCGCGGCGTCGTCGATGCCCGCACCTAGTATCTCCGTTCCTGGGCACGATCCGAACAGGAGGGGCAGGCATGCCAGGGGATTTCTCGTCCGGAGGTCGGCTCGAAATCCGGATTACCCCCGCTGACGTGGGAAAACGCGTGTCGGTACGGCAACTGGTGGAGATCGTCGACGGGCATCCTACGTTCACTGACACGGTGGGTGTTCTCGCATCGTGGGATGCCGACGTGGTGTGCGTCACGCGCAGATCCGGGGAGACGGTCCGGATCGCGCGGGCGTCGCTGGTGGCGGGGAAGGTGGTGCCGCCCGCCCCGCGGCGCCGGGCGCGGGGCGTCCCGGAGGTGACGGCCGAGGAGCTGGAGGCGACCGCGTCCCGGGCCTGGCCGGCCACCGAGACGCAACGTCTCGGGGACTGGACGTTCCGGGCGGCCGGCGGGTTCAGCCGGCGGGCGAATTCGGTGCTGGTCGGCGGTGACCCGGGCGTGCCGCTGGACGACGCGCTCGACCGGGTCGCCGCCTGGTACGCCGCGCGCGGCCTCGCCCCGCTGCTCCAGCTGCCGGACAGCTCGCCGTACGGCGCGTCGCTGGAGGACCGCGGCTGGACGCGGGAGGGGGACACGCTGGTGCGCACCGCGCCGCTGGCGCCGCTCACCCTGCTGCCGGCGGGCCCGGCGGACGTGGCGCTGACCCGTACGCCGGACGCGGCCTGGCTGGCCGCCTACCACCGCACCGGCGATCTCGCCGACGCGGCGCTTGCGGTGGTCTCCGGCGGCCCGTCGGTGTGGTTCGCGACGATGCCCGGCGCGATCGGGCGGGCCGTGGTCGACGGGCCGTGGGCGCTGTTCGGCGCGGTCGAGGTGATACCGGAGATGCGGCGCCGCGGGCTGGCGACCGCGGTCATGGGCGCGCTCGCCCGGCAGGCCGCGGCGGAGGGCGCCACCGCGGCGTACCTCCAGGTGGAGGCGGACAACGCGGCGGCGCGCCCGCTGTACGACCGGATGGGCTTCACCGACCACCACGGCTACCACTACCGGCGTCCGGCGGCATGACCGGACCGACGGTACGCGAGCGCTTCGCCGCGGCGGCCCGGGAGGAACGCCCGGACCTGGCGGAGCTGTGCCTGCTCATCGGCGCGGAGGCCGATCCGGCGCTGGACGGCGAGGCGTCCGACCTGGCCCAGATCGAGCTGGACCGGCTGGCCGGGCTGCTGCCGTTCGGGCTGGGCACGCCGCTGGAGTGGGCGTCCGCGCTGCACCGGGTGCTGGCCGCGGGCCACGGCTTCCAGGGCTCCCCCGCGGACTACGGGCGGCTGGAGTCGTCGCTGCTGCAGGAGGTGCTCAGGCGCCGCCGCGGGCTGCCGATCCTGCTGTCGGTGGTGTGGATCGAGGTCGCCCGGCGGGCCGGCGCCGCCGTGTACGGGGTGGGGCTGCCGGGCCACTTCGTGGTCGGGCTCGGAGACCCGGAGGGCGACCATGTGCTGGTCGACCCGTTCGAGGGCGGGCGGGTGCTGTCCGAGGAGGACACCGGGCTGCTGGTCGCCGGCACCACCGGCGCCGCCCTGACCCCGTCGATGCTGGCGCCGGCCGACCCGCTGGAAATCGTGCAGCGGGTGCTGAACAACATCCGGGCCTGGGCGGCACCGCGCCCCGAGCACCGCCCGGTGCAGCTGTGGACGCTGGACCTGACGCTGCTGCTGCCCCGGCACCCGGCCAAGCTGCGCTACGAGCGGGCCCGGCTGCTGGTGGCGATGGGCGACTTCCTGGGGGGCGCGCTGGAGCTGGAGGAGTACGCGAAGGTGATCGGGACGTTCGACCCGGACTCGGCGGCGGGCATCCGGGCGGAGGCGCGGGCCGCCCGCGCGATGCTCAACTGACGCCCGCGGCGGGCGGCCTCCGCCGCGGGCGTCAGCCGACCGTCTGCCCGGCCAGGAACGCGTCGATCTTGTCCTTCATCTGCCGCACCACCCGCTTGTGCGGGCCGGTCGGCATCGCCATCAGCACCGCCAGCTCGACCTGGACGAACGGCAGGTTGGCCGTGTCCACCACCAGCGCGTCAGGCGGGCTGACGTACTCCACCCGCTGGGCCAGGCCCTCGACGGCCTTCACCGACGGGGCCAGGTAGCGCTCGACGAGTTCGGCGACCCGGCGCGAGCGCTCCCAGCTCTCCCGGGACAGCAGTTCGGCGCGCACCCCCGGGTCGAAGTCGTAGGTCACCCGGTCGGCGGGCGCGTCGTCCGGGAAGTCCATGTCGACGGCGCGGATCAGTCCGCTGCTGAGCACTTCGGCGAGGTCGGCGGGGTGCGAGAACGGCACCAGCTGGTCGGCCACCAGCTGCATGACGTGCCGGTTCAGCGGAGCCGCGGCCAGCAGCCTGGCGAGCTGGGCGGTGCGCGGGGAGGCGCCGGCCAGGAACGCGACGACGCGCCGGGCGGCGTCGTCCGGCCCGTCGGCGGCCGCGGGCGGCCGGGGCACGTCCCGAGCGGCTTCCCGGGCCGCGGGCTCGGTCGCGGGCTCGGTCGCTGCGGACGCCGCCGGTCCGGATTCCGCGCCGGTCTCCCCCGCCCGCTGGGCCGGCAGCGCCGGCCCCTCCGGCTTCTCGGGCACGACCAGCACCTGCTGCTGCACCCACTGGTCGGACAGCACCAGCCGGCACCACTGCTCGACCCACGGCTTGCGCAGCTCCATGACCGGAACTATCAGGTCGCCCTTGGCGACCGGTGCGGCGGGCACCAGGTCGGTCGCCGCGCTCTCCTCCGGCTCGCGGGTGGCGATGGTGCCGTTGCCGCCGCCGGGCACCGAGGAGCGCAGCTTCAGCGGGCGGGTGTGCAGGGCGGAGCGCGGCCAGTCGGCGTGCGGCTGGAGATGCAGGACGGCCAGCGGGTAGCGGGCCGACCACTGCCGGAACCGCCGCCAGACCTGCCGTCCCGACCAGGCCGCGCCGACCCCGTCGGTGAGCACCAGGACGATCTTCTTGCGCGGCGACAGCGTCAGCCCGGCGCTGCTGACCGACGCCGCGTCGAACAGGTCGTCGGCGTCGTCGGGCCGCTGCGAGTGCAGCTTGACGATGTGCACGTCGGCGAAGAGCGGCAGGTCGTGGGCGCAGGCGACGAAGCAGTCGACGGTGGGGTACCAGGCGGGCATGGACGCGCCGGTGTCGATGACGAGCACCAGGTCCCACACCGACGGGTGGTGCGGCGCGTCCGGCACGGGTCCCGGGGCGTTGGGGATGGACAGCGTCCCGTCGTCGCCGGGGTCGCGGCGCAGGGCGTCCAGGACGCCCAGGGCACGGGCGGCCGCGGCCGCGCCCGGCTGCGGGCGCGGCGCCGGCCACTCGGGCGGCGGCGGGGCGAACACCGGCTTGGGCGGGTGGGCGCGCAGCCGCAGCGGCCCGCCGGAGTGCGCCCGGTCGTCCTCGGGCGAGGTGGTGACGAGCCAGGCGCCGCCGTCGACGGGCCGGGAGCCGACGGGTGTCACGAGGCCCTCGCCTCCCCGGGGGGCACGAGCGCGGGCATGGCCGGCAGCGGGTGGTCGGGGTCGTCCCACAGCAGCGTGATGTCGTGCAGGGTGCCGGTGTCCTCGCCGACCGGTGCCGCCGCCGCGTCCGCGTGCAGCGCGCTGACCCGCTGCGGGAGGTCCTTGAGCGGGCCGGTGTCGATCAGCCGCCGCACCGAGGCGCGGAACGCCGAGGAGCGGCAGTCCAGGCGGTGCCAGAGGATGGCCGGCGCGCCGCTGCGGATGGCGTCCATCAGCTCGCTGCGGCCCTCGGTCGAGGTGGGCGGCGCGGAGAGCACCACCACCTGGTCGCCCGCGGCCTCCTCGGGCGCGGGCCGCGGCCCGCCGGGCTCCGCCGGGTCGCCGGCGTCGGTGGCCGCCGCCGGGGTCTGCAGGGTCGCCCAGCGGTCCCGCCACTTGGAGTGCAGGGTGGGCGTCTGCAACCGCTCCAGGCTGCGCACCACCACGTCGAACCGGGAGATCCCGGCGGGGTCGTTGGCGGACCGGCACCACTCCCACACCGGCTGGTTGAGCAGCGGCAGCGGCAGGAAGAACTCCACCGACAGGTTGCGCACGCTCTCCCCCGCCTGCCGGACCAGCTGCTGGAGCCGCTGGTAGACGGTACGGGCGATGTCGCGCTGCCCGATCTGCTTGTCGTCGTCGCGCAGCGTCGGGGAGCCCTCGGCGCCGGAGTCGCGGTGCCAGGTGCGGAGCGTGTAGTAGTCGCTGAGCAGGCCGTCGGGCAGGAAGACGAACATCACGCGGGGCGCGGCGGGGCGCAGGGCCGGGCGGGCGTCGGCGGCGGCCCGGCAGTCGTGCAGCTCGCTCAGCACCTGCCACTCGGACGCCTTGTGGTCGGTCCAGGCGCGCAGCTGGCGGGTGTTGTCGGCGGACCCGGCGCCGGCGGCGGCCAGGTGCTCCATGAACGCGAGGAACGGCGGCAGCCCGCTCGGGAGCACGTTGCGGCGCAGCAGGTGCAGCACGGTGGGCCAGGCGTCGGTGCAGTGGAGCGGGAGGGTCGCGGCCAGCGGTTGCAGCGACGCCTGCGCGACGGCCTGCACGTCGGGCACCGCGGCGCGTTCCACCAGCCGCTGCAGGCCGTCGAGTTCGCCGGCCCCCAGCCACTGCCGGGCGGCCAGCACGTCGGACAGGGCGCGCAGCGGGATGGCCGTGTCGGGGCTGCCGGTGACGTAGTCCAGCGCGTCGGCGAGGGCGTCCGCCCGGTCGGTGCGGGTGCTGCACGACTGGACGAGCTGGTGCAGCTGGACGCCGGGCGGCGCGCCGATGTCGGGCGCGTCGGCCGGTGCGGTCTGCGGGTCCCGGGCGAGTAACCGCAGCAACGCCCGTGACGCGGAAGGCGAGTTGAGCGCCGGGGCGTCGGCCAGGCGGGTCAGCAGGTCCTGCCGGAGCGCGGTCAGCGTCGGCGAGGTCCCCTCCGTGCTGCCGTGGGGCTGTGCGTCGTCCGTCATGGCTGGTCACTCCTGCGGTGGCGAAGACTGCTTCCGATGGGGTGCGCGGGGGGACGGGGGCGGGTTCCGGCGGGCCGCCGGTGGCCGGCAGTCGCGCCCGCCGGTGGGCCGGCTTGTGGACAACTCCCGCGCGGGGAGCGCCGGTCGGGGACAATGGACGGCATATGGACGCAGGGGGATACGCGGCCTGGGCGGCCGCGGTGACGAGCGCGGCGACGCTCGTCGTGACGACGCTGGTCGGCGGACGCCGCGAGCAGCACCGCTGGGCGCGGGACGCGCTGACCGACGCCTTCGTGGCGTTCCTGGCGGCGAGCTGGCGGCACTCCGATGTCGCGCGCACCGGGCCGCCGGGCGACCCCGCGGTCCGGCCGGGGCTGGCCCGCGAGTACGGCGAGATGCGCAGCCAGCTCACCCGGCTGCGGCTGCTCACCTCGGACGACGTGGTGGCCACCGGCGAGCGGCTGCTGCACCTGCAGCGGCGGGTCCAGGAGGCGGAGACGCCGCAGGTCCAGAGCGAGGCGCTGGAGGCGGTGTCCGAGGCCCGGATGACGGTCGTCGCGGCGGCGAAGAAGGCGATGGGCCTGGCCTGACGCGGCGCGTCCCTGAGGAACGCGCCGGCCCGCGGGGCCGGCGTGCCCGCCCGGGCGTGTGCTCGCGTGCGCGCGGCCGCCGTCAGGGGACATAGCGCCTCATCGCGGACTCGGCGGAGTCGCGGATCTGCGCGAGGACCGTGCGGGTGCTGGCCGGAAGCGTCTGGGTGCGCAGGGTGGTGCCGATCCAGCGGGCGACGTCCTCCAGGTGGGAGTCGCCGGTCTGGGTGAGCGGTCCCGGCAGCCAGTGGGAGGTGATGTTGCGCGCCGCCTGGTGCATGACCGGGTCGTCCGGCGGCAGCGAGTCGAGCAGTTCCTCCCAGTCGCCGAGGAAGCCGAGACCCACCAGCCGGGCCCGTTCCAGGCTGGGGTGGCGGCCCTGGGCGGTGCCGGCCATCCCCATCAGGGTGCCGATCTGGGCGCGCACGCTGAGGACCGCGCCGTCGCTCAGCGCCAGCTTGGCGAGCAGGCCGAGCGCGGAGACGGCGTGGGCGGCCATCGACACCTCGACGAGGCCGTGCACCGGGTGCGAGTGCGTGATCGTCCGGGTGTTGTTGGCGACGTGCTGGGCGACCTCGTGCACGAAACCGAGGCTCTCGTACAGGCCGGCGCTCGCGGCGAGCAGCACGTAGCGGTGGGCCGCGAGCCCGGTGGGGTCGCCGGGCCGCAGGGCCAGCAGCCGCTCGCGCTGCTCGAAGTCCAGCGCCAGCGGCTGGAAGGGCGGGGCGTCGAGCAGCACGTCGGTGGTGCTGATCAGCGTGAGCACGTCGTTGTCGTCGAGGTCGGGGTCGGCGAGCAGCAGCCCGGTGTCGGTGCGGTCCGGCATGGCCTCCCGCCAGGTCGCCGCCCAGGGCCAGAACCGGGCCTGCGGCAGGCCGTGTTCGCGGACCGAGCGGTCCACGGCGAGGGCCAGCCGGGGGCGCGGTGCCAGGTCGTGCCGGCCGAGCGCGGCGACCAGTGCCGCGAGGGGTTCCAGGACCTCGGGGTCGGGCCGCTCCCCGAGGCGGGCGACGATGCCCTCCACGATCCGCTCGACGGCCGGCACGTCCTCGGCGCCCAGGCCGTGGACGAACGCCGCGACGGCCATCAGCCGGGCCGGCGAACCGGCTTCTCCCAGGGCGGTGCCCAGCTCCTCCAGCACCGTCCCGGCGACCACGGTGCCCTGCATCAGCAGCCGGTGCGCGGCGGCGGTGGCCCGCGCCTCGTCGGCGCCGCACAGCAGCTCCAGCCAGCCGGCCTGCGCCTTCTCGTCCACTTCCACGACGCAGTGGGCGAGTTCGTCCTGCGGGGCGTCGCGCAGCACCAGTTCCGCGGCCCCGCGCAGGTAGTCCTCCCAGCCGGGCTGGTCGGCCAGGCCCATCCGGAACCGGTGGTCGAGCAGCTCCGCCAGCCGGCCCTCGCCGGCCAGCACGCCGAGCAGGTCCATGCGTTCGCGGTTGAGCCGGCCGGCGGTGGCGGTGTCGGCGCACGCCAGCAGGTCCGCGTCGACCTGCGCCAGCTGCCGGGCGCACGCCTCGGCGTACACGGTCCGCATCGCGCCGCTGGGCAGCACGCCCAGCTCCTCCAGGGTCTGCCAGGCCTGCCGGACCACCGGCCAGGACGCCCCCGGCTGCAAACGGGACCAGACATACCCCGACAGCGCCTGCTGCTCGGTGGCGGCGACGCTGCGCAGCGCCCGCACCGTCAGCTCGTCGCTGAGCGCGTCGGCCGGCGTCTCCAGCAGGGTGCGCAGCGCCTCGCGCAGGGTCTCGCCCGCGCCCGGCGCGAACCACTGGTGCATCATCACCAGGCCGTCGAGGGCGTCGGCGGCGGCCGGCGCGGCGTCACCGCGGACGGCGACGTCGTGCAGGATCTGCATGGCCTGCGGGGTGCCGTACTTGGCCAGCGCGTACGCGGCCTGCCGCCAGGCCGGGCCGCCGCTGTCCGCGGAGGTGAGGGTCTCCTGGACGCCGGTCAGCAGCCGGTCGCGCAGGCCCGGGTAGGAGTCCGGCGGGGTGGCCTGGAGCAGCCACGCGCCGTAGACCGCGTTGGCCCGCACCGCGGCGTCCAGCACGGCGCTGACCAGCCGCTTGTCGGCGTCGGGGTCGGCGACCAGCATCTGCGCGGCGTCCCGCCAGTCGAAGCGCATGACCCGCTCGGTCACCGACACCAGGTCCCGCTCGGCCTCGGCCTGCAGGGCCGCCGCCGCGAAGTAGGCGTGCACCAGCGGGTCGCGGAAGGTCACCCAGGACTGCGAGGGATCGGTCTGCAACGGGCCCATGTTGAGCAGCGCCTGCAGGGTGGACTCGGTGTCCTTGGGCTGCATCTTCTGCAGCGTCTGGAGGGCGTCCTGGTAGCGGATCGCGGAGCCGTGGTCGCCCATCTTGTGGGCGAGCAGCTGGAGCAGCTGCATCCGGCGCTCGGCCTCGTTCTCGTCCACGCCCAGCTGGAGCCGGGCGAGGTAGAGGTGGACCAGCGCGCCGGGGTTGGCGGAGATCTGCGGGTCGTCGCCGTGGTGCCGCTCGCCGTACTGCTGGACGAGCATCCGCAGGAACAGCGGCTTGCCGGCCATGTCGCGCAGCGCGGCCGCGTCCGGGTCGTCGAACAGCTGCTTCTCCAGGGCGGCGACGCGGCCGCGCCAGGACTGCGGCTCCCGGGTGCGCAGGGTGTCCTCGATGTAGTCGCGGGCCTGCTGCTTGCGCACCTCGTGCAGCACCACGGCCGGCCACGGCAGGTTCTCCGGCCGGAACTCCCAGGACCGCTGGCACACCACGATCGGCAGCTCCGGATAGTCCTCGCCCAGCGCGCGGATCCAGCGCACGACGACCGGCTTCTCGGTGGCGTCCAGCCGGTTCAGCTCGTCGACCACCACGTGCAGCCCGCCCATCCGCAGCAGCCGGTGCAGGGCCGCGGTGGGCACGCTGTCGGGCACCGCGCAGCAGGCGCGCAGCACGTCGACGGCGGAGCGGCGCACCCCCGGGGCGGTGGCCGTGCGGGCGCCGCTGTCCCGTAACTGCTCGATGATGCGCAGGGCGCTGGCGGTGACCGGCCAGCAGGGGCCGCCGCCGTGCGCGGCGCCGGGGCCGCCCGGCCCGCTCGCGCCGGCGAGAGCGCCGAGCCCGACGAGGGCGTTGCCGCCGAGGGAGCCGCCGGTGCCGCTGCCCGGGCCCGCACCGCCGCCCGCACCGGAACCTTCGGGGCCGTCGGCGGGCGCCGCGCCGGTCGCCTCGTGCGGGGCGTACGGCCGTCCGCCGGCGCCCTCCCGTAGCAGCCGGGCCTGCAACTCCCGTGCCACGACGGTCTTCCCGGCGCCGGGATCGCCGACGAGCACCACGCGGTGGTGCCGCATCAGGATGTCCACGGCGTGGTCCGGCGAGATCACCAGCGCCCCGTCGCCGCGCTGCACCAGCGGCTCGCCGGCGGTCAGCACGCGCCCGGTGAGCGGGATGTACGGGTCGGGGCGGGCGCACTCGGCCCTGCGCCGGTCCAGGGTGGCGGCCAGCGGCCCGCCGAACAGGCTGCCGAGCACCTCGGCGGCCGTCGGGCCGCCCGCCGCCTGCTGGGCGCGGCACGCCTGCCAGGCGGCCAGCAGCACCTCGGCAGCGGCCCACTCCAGCCGCGGCGCCCGCAGCAGGACGCCGGTCAGGGCCGCGACCTGCTGCGGCGGCCACTGCGCGAAGAACGCCTCGTCCAGGCCCTGGAGCGCCTCGGAGGCGACGCCCGCGGTGGCCGCGGACACCGCGACCTTGTGGGTGCTCTGGTCCTCGTCGGGGAACTTCAGGCTGCGGCACGCGGCCAGCGTCAGGTGCTGGAACAGGTGGCGCGGCGCCGCCTCCGGCCCCACCGCCTCGGCCACCTCCAGCGCGGCGGCGCGCACCGTCCACAGGTACGTGAGGCAGCGGGCCAGCACCGGGGAACGGTCCTGCGCGGACGCGACGAGGGCGGTCAGCAGGTCCTTCTGGCACTTGCCGGCGACGACCGGGGCGAGCGCGGTCAGCACCGCCAAGTCCCGCTGGAGCTGGACCAGTTCGGACCAGGGCAGGTCCTCGGCGGTCAGCTCGCGCAGGGCGCAGACCTCCAGCCACGCGTAGTCGGCGAGGGTGGCGCCCGAGGTGTCGGCCTGGGCGTAGTCGATGAGGTACGGGTTGAGGCCGCACAGCAGGATGTTCCGCGGGTTCAGGTCGCCGTGCACCATCGAGTGCACGCGCGTCTCGGGCGGCCCGGTGAGCACCTGGTGCAGGCTGCGCAGCGGGTGGGCGACGGCGACGCCCGCGCACTCCAGGTGGGTGGGGGTCTCGCGGTAGCCGGGAAGTCCCGTGGCGCCGCCGCCCGCGGGCGGGCTCGCGGTGCCTGCCGCGGGCGGGTTCGCGGTGCCTGCCGCGGGCGGGTTCGCGGTGCCTGCCGCGTCCGCGTCGAGGAAGGTGCGCAGCCGCCGGGACCAGGTGTCGGCGCGGCTCGCGGCCACGCTGCCGTACACCTCGACGCTGCTCTGGCCGGCGAGGGCGGACTCCAGGTCCGTCTCCTTCGCCCGGCCGCGGGCCGTCACCTTCACCCGGGTGTCCTCGACCCGGCCGGTCAGCCCGTGCTCGGTCAGCTCGACGTCCTCCAGCCGGACCGCCACCAGGTCCCGGACGCTCAGGGTGCGCTGCTCGCCGGGCGGGGCGGTGGAGTTGCGCAGCAGGGCGTCCCCGGGCAGGAACGCGGCGAGGACCTCGTCCCCGCTGGGGTTGCCCATCATCAACTGCGGGCCCTCGTCGTCGCCGTCCCGGACGATGTCGAAGTCCAGGGTCAGGTCGCTGCCCAGGTCGCGGTTGCGGGCGCGCAGGCTGCCGGAAACGGTGTCCGGGGCGCGGTGCAGGGCGCGGGCGAGCGCGCGGGTGACGGCCGAGACGGCGTCCGACGCGGCCTGGCTGTCGGTGTGGCCGCGGATCCCGGCGACCACCACGTCCTCCAGCGAGCGCACCTCGCCGCCGCTCTGGTCCCGGTCGCCGGCGTGCTGGTAGACCACGACCTGCCGGCCGAGGCTGTCGTGGCGCTCGGGCTCCAGCACGGCGCGGCTGACCGCGAGTATGGGCACGTACATCGCGAACCGGTTGCTGCGGTCGATCCGGCGGAAGGCCGCCCATTCCTTCGTGGCCGAGGCGCGGTCGGAGAGCTTGGCGACCTGTAACGCCTCGTCGCCTCCGGCGTGGACGACGGCGATTTCCAGGACCTCGGAGCCGCTGCGGCCGCCGGCGAGGCGGCGGCAGACCCGGACCGTCCGGACGGTGGACGGCCAGCGGCCGGGCGCGGGGGCCCCACTCTCCGTCGTGGCGGCGGCGACGGTCACCAGGGCGGACCTGATCTCGTCGCGGCTGTCCGCGTCGTCGATGCCGCAGCCGGCGTCGAACTCGATGTCCCAGGTCACCCGCAGCTCCCCCCGCCGGCAGGTCGGGCTCCTTCGCCCTGACCCTCACTTACCCCTGCGCGCCGGGTGTCTCACACGGCGGTCGAGTTTGGCGGTCGAGTTTATCGAGGGTCGCCCCCCGGGCCCCGCTGAACGCGCCAGCGTCGTGCCGCCCAGGGTTCCCCTCTGCGGGACCTCCCGCCTGCCCCTGGAGCCGGGCGGCCTCGCGCTGCGCGTTGCCGGCGTGGCTGGTCGCGCCCGTGCGGCAACTGGGCTGCCCCCGGGGGTCCTTTGCCGTCGAACGGCCTCGTCTCGGCTCGTCGCGCAGTTCCCCGCGCCCCTGCGGAATCCGGGCTGCCCCCGGGTGTGTTTTGCCGTCGAACGGCATCATCGTGGTTGTTCGCGCAGTTCCCCGCGCCCCTGCG
>WRCZ01000123.1 GCA_009783685.1 Actinomycetes bacterium | reverse complement strand
GTACCGATGCCGTCCCACGGCCGGTGGGGGGTTGCTCGCGCAGTTCCCCGCGCCCCTACGGGGCACGTCCCAGCCCGGCAGGGCATCGATCCCGTCCCACGGCCGGTGGGGGTTCCCCGCGCCCCTGGCGGGGCACGTCCCAGCCCCACGGGGCATCGATGCCGTCGCACGGCCGGTGGGGGTTCCCCGCACCCCTGCGGGGCACGGTGCCGTCGCACGGGAGCGCCCCCACCGCCGTGGGGCCCCGCCCGAGTGGGGCGGAAACCGGTACCCGGGGCCCCGCGCCGGAGGCGATAAGGCAGGCTTGGACACGTGCCAGACGCTTCGCAGACGCAAGGACCCGCCGATCGGTCCCACGAGGACCATTCCGACCACTCCGCCACATTGCGGCGGCTGGAGAAGTCGGCCGGCCGGCTGGCCGCGCACGCCATCGCACGGATGGACGAGCAACTGCCGTGGTACCGGGCGATGCCGCCGGAGAACCGCTCGTGGATCGGCCTGGTCGCCCAGGCCGGTATCGCCGCGTTCACCGAGTGGTTCCGGCACCCCGAGGCGCCGCAGGCGATCAGCACGGACGTGTTCGGCACCGCGCCGCGCGAGCTGACCCGGGCGATCTCGCTGCGCCAGACCGTCGAGATGGTCCGCACCACCATCGAGGTGATGGAGGCGGCCATCGACGAGGTCGCCGCCCCCGGCGACGAGGCGGTGCTGCGCGAGGCGCTGCTGGTGTACGCCCGCGAGATCGCGTTCGCCACCGCGCAGGTGTACGCCCAGGCCGCCGAGGCCCGCGGCGCCTGGGACGCGCGCCTGGAGTCGCTGGTCGTCAACGCGGTGCTGTCCGGCGAGGCCGACGAGGGCGTGCTGTCCCGCGCCGCCGCGCTGGGCTGGAACTCCCCGGACAAGATCGTGGTGGTGCTGGGCACCGCGCCCAACGGCGACAGCGAGCTGACCGTCGAGGCGATCCGCCGGGCCTCGCGGCACGCGAAACTGCAGGTGCTGACCGGGGTGCTCGGCGAGCGCCTGGTGGTGATCGCCGGCGGCGACGACGATCCGATCAAGGTGGCGAAGGCGCTGATCGGCCCGTTCGCCCCCGGTCCCGTGGTGGCCGGCCCGGTGGTCGGGGACCTGCTGTCCGCGACGCGCTCCGCGCAGGCCGCGGCGGCCGGCCTGAAGGCGTGTGCGGCCTGGCCGGACGCGCCGCGCCCGGTGCTCTCCGACGATCTGCTGCCCGAGCGCGCCATGGCCGGCGACCGGTTCGCCCGCGACCAGCTGGTGGAGGAGATCTACAGGCCGCTGGAGGAAGCGGGCTCCGCGCTGCTGGAGACGCTGAGTGTCTACCTGGAGCAGGCGTCGTCCCTGGAGGGCGCCGCCAGGATGCTCTTCGTGCACCCCAACACCGTGCGCTACCGGCTCCGACGTGTGACTGATGTCACCGGGTGGTCCCCTTCCGATGTACGCTCCGCATTCACCCTGCGCATCGCGCTCATCCTCGGGCGGTTGTCGGATGCGGACCCCGCGCGCTGACTCTTTGTCCGACACCCACAAATCACCCGACAGTTCTTGGTCCCTGTCCTCACGGGCGATCAGCCCCGCCGTCGAGAGAGAGTGTGAGTGTGCTCGTACTCGTAGCTCCCGGCCAGGGCGCCCAGACGCCCGGCTTCCTCGCCCCCTGGCTCGAACTGCCCGGCGCCGCCGACCGGTTGGCCGCCTGGTCGGAGGCCGCAGGCCTCGACCTGGCCCACTTCGGCACCCGGGCCGACGCGGACGAGATCCGCGACACCAAGGTCGCGCAGCCGCTGCTGGTGGCCGCCGGACTGCTGTCCGCCGCGGCCCTGGACGCCACGCCCGACCTGGTGGCCGGCCACAGCGTCGGTGAGATCACCGCCGCCGTGCTGGCCGGCGTGCTGTCCGACGCCGACGCGATGACGTTCGTGGCGGCCCGCGGCCGGGCCATGGCCGAGGCCGCCGCGGTCACCGAGACCGGCATGTCCGCGGTGCTCGGCGGCGACCCGGACACGGTGGTCGCGCACCTGGAGTCCCTGGGCCTGACCCCCGCCAACATCAACGGCGCCGGCCAGATCGTGGCCGCCGGAACCGCCGGGCAGCTCGCCGAGCTGACCGCGAACGGTCCCGAGGGCGCCCGGGTGCGCCCGCTGCAGGTGGCGGGCGCGTTCCACACCGTCCACATGGCCCCCGCGGTGTCCACCCTGGAGGCGCTGGCGCCGACGCTGGCGGTCGCCGACCCGAAGCTGCCGTACGTCTCCAACGCCGACGGGCAGCCGGTGGCCGACGGCGCCGAGATCGTCCGCCGCCTGGTCGCCCAGGTCTCCAACCCGGTCCGCTGGGACCTGTGCATGGAGACGTTCAAGGAGCACGGCGTCACCGGCATCATCGAGGTGTCCCCGGGCGGCACGCTGGTCGGACTGGCCAAGCGGGCGCTGCCGGGTGTGCGCACCCTCGCGCTGAAGAAGCCTGACGACCTGGAGGCGGCCCGCGCGCTGATCGCCGAACTCGGCGGTTCTGCGGCGGCCCCGGCGGAATAGGAGTCCGCGCAGAGATGACAGCGAAGATCAGCCCCAGCAAGGGGGCGCCGTACGCGCGGATCCTCGGCGTGGGCGGCTACCGCCCGAGCCGTGTGGTGCCCAACGAGGTGATCCTGGAGCACATCGACTCCAGCGACGAGTGGATCAGGTCCCGGTCCGGCATCGCCAGCCGGCACTGGGCCGGTCCTGAGGAGACCGTCGCCGAGATGTCGCTGGAGGCCGGCGGCAAGGCGATCGCCGACGCCGGGATCTCCGCCGCCGACATCGACGCCGTGATCGTCGCGACCGTCTCGCACTTCAAGCAGACCCCCGCGATCGCCACCGAGATCGCCCACCGGATCGGCGCGGGCAAGCCGGCCGCGTTCGACATCTCGGCGGGCTGTGCGGGCTTCACCTACGGCCTCACGCTGGCCAAGAGCATGGTCGTCGAGGGCACCGCGACGAACGTCCTGGTGATCGGCGTGGAGCGGCTGAGCGACCTCACCGACAAGGAGGACCGCGCGACGGCCTTCCTGTTCGGCGACGGCGCCGGCGCGGTCATCGTCGGCCCCTCGACCGTGCCGGCCATAGGCCCGACGGTGTGGGGCTCCGAAGGTGACAAGGCGGAAACGATCAAGCAGACCGTGCCGTGGGACCGGTTCCGGAACGGCGACGTGGAGCAGCTGCCGCTGGACTCCACCGGCAAGGTCAAGTTCCCCGCGATCACCCAGGAGGGCCAGGCCGTCTTCCGCTGGGCCGTGTTCGAGATGGCCAAGGTGGCCCAGCAGGCGCTGGACGCCGCCGGGATCACCGCCGACCAGCTCGACGCGTTCATCCCGCACCAGGCGAACATGCGGATCATCGACTCGATGATCAAGGCGCTGAAGCTGCCCGACCACGTCGCGGTCGCCCGGGACATCGAGACCACCGGCAACACGTCGGCCGCCTCGATCCCGCTGGCGATGGAGCGGCTGCTCGCCACCGGCGAGGCCAAGAGCGGGGACACCGCGCTGGTCATCGGCTTCGGGGCGGGTCTGGTCTACGCGGCAACTGTCGTTACTCTCCCCTAGGCACATCCCCGCGGCGCCGCAGTCCCGCCCGCCGCACCATCGGTTACACATCAAGGAGCGCCGTCATGGCCACCAAGGAAGAGATCGTCGCCGGTCTCGCCGACATCGTGAACGAGATCGCCGGTATCCCGACCGAGGACGTCCAGCTGGACAAGTCCTTCACCGACGACCTGGACGTCGACTCGCTGTCCATGGTCGAGGTCGTCGTGGCCGCCGAGGAGCAGTTCGGCGTGAAGATCCCGGACGACGACGTGAAGAACCTCAAGACGGTCGGCGACGCTGTCGACTACATCCTCAAGGCCCAGGGCTGACCACGCCCCGAGCCGACTCCGGTCCCGGACCGGGACCGACCCCCGGACGACGCGCCTGTCGCCCGCCCTTCTAGACGTGGAGAGACAATTCCTGTGAGCCCGACCAATCGCACTGTGGTCGTCACCGGTATCGGAGCAACCACACCGCTGGGTGGCGACAGCGCGTCGACCTGGGAGGCGCTGCTCGCCGGGCGTTCCGGTGTGACGCCGCTCGCGCAGGAGTGGGCGGCCGAACTGCCGGTACGCATCGCGGCGCAGATCGCGGTCGAGCCCGGTGAGGTGCTGCCCCGCCCGCTCGCCCGCAAGCTGGACCGCAGCGCCCAGTTCGCGCTGATCGCGGCCCGTGAGGCGTGGGCGGACGCCGGCTTCACGGCCAAGGCCGGCGAGGACCCGGCCGTCGACCCCGACCGGCTGGGCGCGGTCATCGCCTCCGGTATCGGCGGCGTGACGACCCTGCTCGACCAGTACGACGTCCTCAACAAGCAGGGCGTGCGCAAGGTGTCCCCGCACACCGTGCCCATGCTCATGCCCAACAGCCCGGCGGCGAACGTCGGCATCGACGTCAACGCCCGGGCCGGTGTGCACACCCCGGTCAGCGCCTGCGCGTCCGGCGCCGAGGCCATCGGGTACGCGATCGAGATGATCCGTACCGGCCGCGCCGACGTGGTGGTGGCCGGCGGCACCGAGGCGGCGATCCACCCGCTGCCCATCGTCGCGTTCGGCAACATGATGGCGATGTCCAAGAACAACGACGACCCGCAGGGCGCGTCCCGGCCCTACGACCGCGACCGCAACGGCTTCGTGCTGGGCGAGGGCGCCGGCGTGATCGTGCTGGAGTCCGCGGAGCACGCGGCGGCCCGCGGCGCGCGGGTCTACGTGGAGGCCGTCGGCCAGGGCATCTCGGCGGACGCGCACCACATCACCCAGCCCGAGCCGACCGGCCGCGGTATCGCGGCGGCGCTGCAGCACCTGCTCGACGGCACGGACCTCAAGCCGGCCGAGATCGTGCACGTCAACGCGCACGCGACGTCCACCCCGCAGGGCGACGTCGCGGAGGTCAAGGCGCTGCGGAACGTCTTCGGCGACGACGTGGACCACATGGCGGTGTCCGCGACGAAGTCCATGTCCGGCCACCTGCTCGGCGGTGCCGGCGGCATCGAGACGGTGGCGACGGTGCTGGCGCTGCACCACCGGCTCGCGCCGCCCACGATCAACCTGGACCACCAGGACCCCGAGGTCGACGCGGACATCGTCCACGGCGAGGCCCGGCCGCTGCCCGCGGGCACGATCGCCGCGCTGAACAACTCCTTCGGTTTCGGCGGCCACAACGTGGTGCTGGCGCTCCGCACCCCGTCCGCCTGACGGTCCGACCGTTCACCACGCCGCGCCCTGCGGGTGGCGCCCCGCGAGGGGCCTGCCACCGGCAGGGCGCGGCGCGTTCCGGGGGTGGTCAGGGGCAGGTGGTGACCTGGGCGGCCCAGGACAGGCCGCCGCCGAAGCCGAGGAGCAGCACCGGCTCGCCGGAGGGCAGGTCGCCGCGCTCGACGAGCTTGGAGTAGGCGAGCGGCACGCTCGCCGCCGAGGTGTTGCCGGACTCCACCACGTCGCGGGCGACCACGGCCCGCTCCGCGCCGAGCCGGGCGACGACCGCCTCGATGATCCGCAGGTTCGCCTGGTGGGTGACGATCCCGCCGAGGTCGGCGGGCGTGAGCCCGGCCCTGCGGCACGCCTCCTCGGCGAGCGGCGCGAGGGCCGTGGTGGCCCAGCGGAAGACGGTCTGGCCCTCCTGGGCGAACCGCGGGTGCCAGGCACCGGCCAGCCGCACCGCGTCGGCCCTGCCGGGGTCGGTGCCCCAGACGACCGGGCCGATCCCGGCACGGTCGGACGGTGAGACCACGGCCGCGCCCGCGCCGTCGCCGAGCAGCACGCAGGTGCTGCGGTCGGTCCAGTCCGTGAGGTCGGACATCTTCTCCGCGCCGATCACCAGGGCGTGCCCGGCGGCGCCGGCCCGCACCGCGTGGTCGGCGACGGCCAGCGCCGTGGTGAACCCGGCGCAGGCGTTGTTCAGGTCGAAGGTGGCGGCCGCGGGGACGCCCAGCCGGGCGGCGGTCTGCGCGGCGATGCTCGGGCAGCGGTCCTGGGCGCTGGACGTGGCGACGACCAGCAGCCCGATCTCGTCGGGCCGCAGCCCCGCGGCAGCCAGCGCCTTGCCGCCGGCCGCCGCGGCCATGTCGGTCACCGACTCCCCGTCCGCGGCGATCCGCCGCGTGGCGATGCCGGTGCGCTGCCGGATCCACGCGTCGCTGGTGTCGACCAGCGCGGCCAGGTCGTCGTTGGTGAGGACGCGCTCGGGCTGGTAGTGGCCGAGGGCGGCGATGGCGGTGTCGGGCACGGCGGTCTCCTCAGTCGGATGGTCGTGCCGCGACTATAGCGACCGATCGGTCGGACTCTAAAGGGGGTGCGGTCGCTACCATGGCCCCATGAGTCCCCGGAAGTCCGCCGCCGAGGCGCGCCGCACCCGCGAGCGGATCATCGAGCGCAGCGTCGCGATGGCGTCCGTGGAGGGCCTGGAAGGGCTCACCATCGGCCGGCTGGCCGGGGAGCTGGGCATGAGCAAGTCCGGCCTGCTCGGCCACTTCGGCACCAAGGAGGAGCTGCAACTGGCCGCCCTGCGGCGGGCGTCCGCGGTGTTCTCGCGGGCGGTCTGGGAGCCGGCCCGCGACCTGCCGCCGGGCCTCGTGCGGCTGCGCGCGGTGTGCGAGGCGTGGGCGACGTATCTGGACCGCGAGCGGGACACCTTCCCCGGCGGCTGCCTGTTCACCACCTCGGCGGTGGAGTTCGACGCGCGCGGCCCGGGCCCGGTGCGGGACGCGGTGGCGCGGCTGCACCGGACCTGGCAGCACCGCCTGCTGGCCGACATCAGGACGGCGGTGGCGGCCGGCGAGCTGCCGGCCGCCACCGATCCCGAGCAGCTGGCGTTCGAGCTGAACGGGGTCTATCTGAGCCTCAATCACGCCGTACAGCTCTTCGGGGACCGCACCGCCCCCGACCGCACCCGCCGCGCGGTCGCCCGGCTGCTCGGCGGCTGAGGGGCGGCCGGGTCAGTCCGACGCGACGGCGGTGTCCGGGGTGTCCTTCTCCGGGAAGCTCGCGAAGTACGACGCCGCCATGTCGTCGCCCGCGTGGCCCTGTTCCGAGGCGCGACGGAAGCGCTCCGCGCCGGCCTCCGCGAGGTCCAGCCGCACGCCGTTGCGCTCGCCCGCGGCCACGATCAGCCGCAGGTCCTTCCAGGCGCCCTCGACCGAGAAGTTGGGCGTGTAGTCGCCGGCGCGGATGGCCGCCGCCTTGGCCCGCAGGTAGGGCAGGTCGAGCGGGCCGCCGTCGATCGCCTCGAAGAACCGGTCCGGGTCGACGCCCAGGCCGCGGGCCAGCGCCATGGTCTCCGCGGTGGCGTTGGTGACCGCCAGGACCCAGCTGTTGAGCACCAGCTTCAGGCTGCTGGCGGCGCCTTCGGTGCCGTCCTGGCCGAGCCAGAGGGTGGTGGCGGCGATCGCCTGGAAGAGGCGCTCGGCCACCGGGCGGGCGGCGTCGGGGCCCGCGGCCAGCACGGTCAGCTTGCCGGACTCGGCGGCCTGACGGGTGCCCAGGACGGGTGCGTCCAGGAAGAGGAGGCCGTGCTCGCGGGCCAGCGCCGCCAGCTCGCCCTGGGCGGTGGGGCCGACGGTGCTGCTCTGCACCCACACCGCACCCTCCTTCAGCCCGCGCGCGGCGCGGTGCATGACGTCGAGGACGGCGGTGCCGTCGAGCAGCATGGTGATCACCGCGTCGGCGCCGCGGACGGCGGCCTCGGGGTCGGCGAGGACCCGGATGCCGGCCTCGGCGAGCGGCCGGGCACGGTCGACGGTGCGGTTCCAGGCGCGCACCTCGTGCCCGGCGGTGGCGAGGTTGCGGGCCATGCCGGCGCCCATGATGCCGGTGCCGAGGACCGCGACGGACAGGGGACCTGAGGAGCCGGAGAAGTCAGTGGCCATACCGGCAGGCTATGCCCGGTCAGACCACCTGGTGGAGCCAGCGCACCGGCGCGCCCTCGCCGGCGTACCGGAACGGTTCGAGCTCGTCGTCCCACGGCTTGCCCAGCAGCCGCGACAGCTCGCCCTCCAGGTCCGCCTCCCCCCGGCCGGCCCGCTGCATGGCGGCGCGCAGCCGGTCCTCGGGGATCAGGATGTCGCCGTGCATGCCGATCACGGCATGGAAGATGCCCAGCTCGGGGGTGGCGCTGTAGCGCTCACCCTCGGCCGTGGCGCACGGCTCCGCCGTCACCTCGAAGCGCAGCAGGTGCCAGCCGCGCAGCGCGGAGGCCAGCTTGGAGGCGGTACCGGGTTCGCCCTGCCAGGAGAACTCGGCACGCCAGGTCCCTGGAGCGGCGGGCTGCCGGATCCAGTCGAGGCTGACGCGCACGCCGAGGACGCCCGCGACGGCCCACTCGACGTGCGGGCACAGCGCGCGCGGTGCGGCGTGCACGTACAGAACACCACGTGTCGTCACCGGTACCTCCAGTGTGGGACGAGGTTCGCCTTCCCCAGCGGCCTCACACACGAACCGGCAGAACCCGGGACACCATGAGACGTTCTGCGACATTGTGCACTATTCATCACAATCAGGACAAGAATCACTTCTGACACCCGATAAGCTCCGACCTCCTGTCAGTTCCCTTCGGGTGTCAGGGAAAAAGCTACCGTGCGGCGTCCTGGAGGGAGTGACGTACGGTCGGGCTCGTACCCGATATCACCCACTCGTCGGAGGGGAGCAACCCGATGCGCATGCTGCCGCGCCGCGGCCTGGCCCTTGCCGTCACCGCGCTTCTGCTGGGCGGATGCGGCGCGGGCGGCTCGCCCGCCGACCGCGGGAGGGCCGGGCAGGTGTCGCCCACCGCACAGATCTCGCATTCCGCCGGGACCGAGGCGCAGGGCGCGCCCAAGCAGCCCGCGCAACCGAAACAACCCGAACGGCCCTGGAACGTCCACCCGGCCTCGGTGGCGTCCCTCGGCGACTCCATCACCCGCGGCTTCGACGCCTGCGACCCGCTCGCGGACTGCCCCGAGGTGTCGTGGGCGACCGGGACGAAGGACGGGGTGAACAGCCTCAGCGCCCGGCTCTCGGCCGGCCCGCGCAGCTGGAACCTGGCCCAGTCCGGCGCCCGGGTCGCCGACCTGCCGGCGCAGGCCCGGGCCGCCGCCGCCCACAAGCCGGCGATGGTGACGGTGCTGATCGGCGCCAACGACGCCTGCGCCCGCGACACCGCCGCCATGACACCGGTCGCCGACTTCCGCACCGCGTTCAACGGCACCATGGCCTACCTGCACCGGGTGCTGCCGGGCACCCAGGTCCTGGTCGCCAGCATCCCCGACCTGGAGCACCTGTGGTCGGTGGGCCGCAGCAACGTGCTGGCCCGCGAGCTGTGGAAGCTGGGGCTGTGCCCGACGATGCTCAAGGACTCCGACTCCCAGGGGGCGGACGCGCAGGCCCGGCGCAACGAGGTGCGCAACCGGGTGATCTCCTACAACACCGTGCTCGCCCAGGTGTGCCAGCGCTACGACCGCTGCCGGTTCGACGGGGGCGCGGTGTTCCGCTACCCGTTCGGCACCGGCCAGCTGAGCAAGTGGGACTGGTTCCACCCCAACCAGGACGGCCAGGCCGAGCTGGCCCGGATCCTGGCCGGCGTCGCCACGTCGACGACCCTCTGAGGTTCCCGGCGCCACCGCGTCAGCCACGGACGGTCAGCGGCGCGGTGAGCCGGACGTCGGTCAGGGAGTGCGCGGCGTCCACCGCGTAGCCGCCCGGCAGCAGCCGCCAGCCGGCGGCTTCGGATCCGGTCGTCCCGCTCGCCTCGGCCCAGTACTGCGCGGCCCGCACCGGGAGCGCCAGCCGCACCTCGGCGGTCGCGCCGGCCTCCGCCTCGACCACGGCGAAGGCGGCCAGCCAGCGCCGCGGCCGCTCCACGGCGGCGGGGTCGGGGGCGGTGCCGGCGCTCCCGTCGGCGCCCTTCCCGGCCGTCCCGTTGGCGGCCGTCCCGTTGGCCGCCGTCCCAGTCCCGGCCGTCCCGTCAGCCGTCCCAGTCCCGGCCGTCCCGTTCCCGGCCGTCCCGTTGGCGGTGGACGCCTCCGGCCGCAGGTACAGCTGTACGACCTCGCGGCCGTGCCGGGCGCCGGTGTTGCGCAGCTTGACCACGGCCTGCGCGAGGGTGCCGTCCTGGAGCGAACCGGGCTCCAGGGTCAGCGACTCGTAGGCCCAGGTGGTGTAGCCGAGGCCGTGGCCGAACGGGTACGCGGGGACGGCCGGCACCCGGTCCCAGGCCCGGTAGCCGATGAACAGCCCTTCCTCGTAGACCAGTTGACCGTTCTGCGGGGTGACGCGGGACACCGGTGCGTCGGCCAGCCGGGCCGGCCAGGTGGTGGGCAGCCGCCCGCCGGGCTCGCGCACGCCGAGCAGCACGTCCGCCAGCGCCGCTCCGGCCTCCTGCCCGGGGAACCAGGCGAGCAGCACCGCCGCCACCTCCTCGCGCCACGGCATCTCCACCGGAGCACCGGAGTTGACCACCACCACGGTGCGCGGGTTGGCCGCGGCGACCCGGGCGACCAGCTCGTCCTGCCGGCCCGGCAGCCGCAGTCCCGTCCGGTCGAAGCCCTCGGACTCCACGCGCTCGGTGGTGGCGACCACCACCACCGCGGTGTGCGCGGCGCGGGCCGCGGCCACCGCTTCGTCCAGCAACTCCTCGGGATCCCGCGCCGGTTCGCCGTGCAGCAGGGAGAACCCGACGGCCTGCACGGGCAGTTCCAGGTCCTTGGGCGGGGTGTACGCGAGGCTGACGTCGACCGCCCGCCCGGCGGCCAGGTGCACGGCGCCGCGCTCGGTGGGGGTGCCGAAGAACGCCTCGAACGGGTCGGCGTTTTCGTCCGCCTGCATGCCGTCGAAGAGCACGATGCCGTCCACGGTGAGCCGGAAGTTGCCGAGGCCGCGGGTGCCGAACCGGTGCTCGCCGTCCACCCGCGGCACGAACCGCCCGCGCATCTCGACGGTGTGCAGCTCCTCGTGGTCCACGCCCTCGGGCAGGTCGCCGAGCCACAGCACCTGCCCGCCCGGGAGCGGCTCCCCGCCCAACTCCCTTCCGGTGGCGTCGCGGACGACGGCGCGCAGCGTGAACCCGGCCCCGGCGGCGGCCAGTTCCTCGCTCGGGTCGGCGCCGGCCGCCCAGGTCAGCGGGACGTCCGCCGGCAGCGCGGCGCGCAGCCCGTCGAGCGGCGACACCACGTGCTCGGGGAAGACCTGCGCCGAACCGCCGCCGAGGATCCGCGCGTCGCGGGCCGCGGTCCCGATCAGCGCGATGCCGCGCCCCGCCTCGGAGCCCGTGGACCCGGTGCTCCCGGTTTTCCCGCCGCCCGTCGCGGTCGGGTCGAGCGGGAGGACCGGCGCCCCCGCGCGTAGCTCGTTGCGCAGCAGTACGCAGGAGGTGGCGGCGATCTCGCGGGCCAGCGCGTCGCCGTCCACACCGGCGGGCCGGTCCGCGACGGCGACGGCGGCCGGGGTGCCGGCGAGCAGCCCGGCCCGTGCGGCGAGCCGCAGCACCCGCCGCGCCGCGGCGTCGACCAGCGCCTCCTCGACCTCGCCGGCCCGCACCGCCGCCGCGAGGGCCGGGCCGTAGACGGTCAGCGGGCCGGGCATCGCCAGGTCCAGGCCGCCGCGCAGGGCGCCGGCGGTGCTGCGGGCCGCGAACCAGTCGGAGACCACGACCCCGTCGAAGCCCCACTCGCCGCGCAGCACGCCGTTCACGAGCGCGTCGTGCTCGGTCATCGAGGTGCCGTTGACGGCGTTGTAGGCGGCCATCACGCCCCACGGCCGCGCCCCGGCCACGATCGCCTCGAACGGCGCCAGGTACAGCTCGCGCAGCGCCCGTTCGGGGATGCGGTTGTCGACGGTGAAGCGGTCGGTCTCCGCGTCGTTGCCGACGAAGTGCTTGACCGTGACGCCGACACCGCCGTCCTGGACGCCGCGCACGTAGCCGGTGCCGATCACGCCGGTGAGGAAGGGGTCCTCGCTGTACGCCTCGAAGTGCCGTCCGCCCAGCGGGCTGCGGTGCAGGTTGACGGTCGGGGCGAGCAGCACGTGGACGCCCTTGCGGTGCGCCTCCTGGGCGAGCAGCCGGCCGGCGCGGCGGGCCAGCTCCGGGTCCCAGGTGGCGGCGAGCGCGGTGGGGCTGGGCAGGGCGGCGGACGGGTCGACGCCGGTCCAGCGGCGGCCGCGGACGCCGATCGGCCCGTCGGACATCACCAGCGAGCCGAGCGCGATCTCGCCGAGCGCGGGCAGCGTCCACATGTCCTGGCCGGCCAGCAGGCGCGCCTTCGCGTCGAG
>WRCZ01000122.1 GCA_009783685.1 Actinomycetes bacterium | reverse complement strand
GGTGCCGGGAGGGGCTCGTCCAGCAGGAAGACCCGCAGGAGCACGGTGTACAGCCGCGGTTGGGAGTGCGCGATCGCGTGCCCCGCGCCCTGGACGTGGACGAGGCGGGAGTCCGGCACGGTCTCGCGGTACTCCCGGGTGACCTCGGCCCTGATGCAGTCGCACTGGCCTCGCAGGATCAGCGAGGGGACGTGCACGGCGCGCAGTGCGGGTCGCGTCCCTGCGGGCGCACCCCGCGCACGTGGCGAAGGCGGTCTTCACGTCACCGGGCGCCCTGTGGGGCCGCGAGTATCCCGGGTCCAGGGCCGGCGAGCCGTGGGACGACCTCACGCCGGAGGATCACATCAGCGACCTCGCATGCGTCGCCTGCCGCACCTGACGAACGGCGTGCCGGCCGACGGGGCGCTCGGCTTCGTGCACGGCGGTGACGAGCCCGGGGACGTCGCCTTCCTGCGGTTCCTGGAGGGCGCGCTCGGCATCCACCTCGCCTGGGAGGAGACGGAGGCCGAGCTTCCGTCAGCGGCGTTCGCCTGACCCCGACACGGCGTGCGCGGCCAGGGCGCCGACAGCGGCCGTCGCGTTGTCGGGGATCGGCACCGTGCTCTCCTCGCCGCCGGGCCGCGACGGAGGGCATATTCACTCGTTATGGTGAGGAGGTCCGGCAGAAACCTTCACCGTGGGCAGCTCAGACAGCGCAGGCAGCTCGCGGTAGGAGGCGCACGCGAATACAGCGATAAGGCGTGGCTATGACTGATCGGCTGAACCTCGAAGGGCTCCGGTACGCGCAGGCGGTCGCCGAGACGAAGTCGTTCAGCGCGGCGTCCCGCGCGTACGGGGTCACCCAGCCGGCGCTGTCCAACGGGATCGCCAAGCTGGAGGAGCGCCTCGGCGGAAAGCTCTTCGACCGCTCGCCGCGGGGCGTGACCCCGACCGTGTTCGGCACCCGGCTGCTGCCGCTGATCGACCGCGCGCTGGCGTCCCTGGACGCCGTCACGGCCGAGGCCCGGCGGCTGACCGAGCCGGGCGGGCAGAAGATCTGCATGGGCGTGTCGCCGCTCATCGGCGCGCATCTGATCGCGGCCTCCTTCAACGGCGTCCGCGACCTGCCGGTGCCCCGGGACCTGGTGCTGCGCGAGGCGAACATGCGGGACCTGCGCGAGGGCCTGCGCCACGGCGACCTGGACATCATCCTGATCCCGGCGGTGCAGGCGATGCCCCGCTACGAGCACCGCGTCATCGACGTCGAACCGATCGTGGTCCTCGGCCCGGCTCCGGCCGGGCAGGCTCCCGTCGAGCTGGAGGAGGCCGGGAAGGAGCAGTTCATCCTGGTGCCCGACGCCTGCGGGCTGACGACGTTCACCACCGGGCTCTTCGCGTCCCGTGAACTGCCGCTGCGCACCTACCCCGGGGAGGCGGCCAGTTACCGGGTGCTGGAGGACTGGTCCCAGCTGGGTCTGGGCTCGGCGATGATGCCCCGATCCCGGCTCACCTCGCCCGACGTGCCTCACCGGCCCCTGGTGGACGGCGGCCGCGAGGTGCAGATCTCCTTCGAAGCGGTCTGGAGCGCCGAGTCCGCGCTCGAAGCGGACCTGAGGCGTCTCGCGGACGATCTCGCGGCCGCCCGCTAGCCATACTCGTTGGTTATGACGTGATTCATCGGGCTCCCCTACCGGCTGCCCAGGCGAGTCCCTAACTTTGCCGATGTGCGCGGGGACAACGGTTCCGCGCGATCCCGGTAGAGAGGGTTGAGTCATAACCATGGCCTATCTTGAAATCACGTTGAAGGTGGATGCCGCCAACCGCGTTCTCGCTGCGGGCATCTACGAGAAGTACCGGAAGCCGTTCCTGGACACGGTCCCCGGCGCGACGAGCAAGCAGCTCCTGGTGCGGGACGCGGACGTCCAGGTCCTGCACGGCTTCGAGACCGTGGCGGCGGCCGAGGCGTACCTGCACAGCAGCCTCTTCACCCAGGACGTGGTGGCGGGGCTGTCCCCGCTGCTGGCCGCCGACCCCGAAGTGCGGATCTACGAGACCGCCTGACCCCCCGGCGAGCCGGCCCGGCGTCCCGCCTGCCCAGGTGCCCCGGACGAAGGGGCCGGGGCCCACCTTTCACCACGGAGAGAGTGCTCGTAGATGACCGAGGACATACGCACCCTGCCCCGGCAGGACGGGACAGGGGTGCAGGCCGTGCAGAAGCGCACGGTCCGGCTGCTGGCCGCGGCCCAGATCCTCGGGGGGATCGGCGTCGGCGTGTCGGTGTCGATCGGCTCGCTGCTGGCCGAGTCGGTCGCCCGGAGCGAGACGTACGCCGGGCTGGCCCGCACCGCCACCACGGCGGGCGCCGCCCTGGCCGGCGTACCCCTCGCGCTCCTCGCCCAACGACGCGGCCGCCGCACGGCGTTGAGCAGCGGATGGCTCGCCGCGGCGGCCGGCGGAGTCGTCCTCGTCACCTCGGCCGTGACCATGTCGATCCCCCTGCTCGTCCTGGGGATGCTGCTGTTCGGTGTCGGCAGCGCGACGAACCAGCAGAGCCGCTATGCCGCCGCCGACCTGGCCCCGCCGCACCGCAGGGCCCGGGCCCTGTCCATCGTGGTGTGGTCCACGACGATCGGGTCGGTCATCGGCCCCAACCTCGCGCGGCCGGGCGCGAATGTGGCCTCCGTGCTCCATCTGCCGCCGCTGGCGGGGGCGTTCGTCCTGGCCACCCTGGGGACGGCGCTGGCGTCGCTGCTCCTGTGGGCGCGGCTGCGCCCCGACCCGCTCGTGCTCGCCCGCGAACAGCTCCAGCGCGCCGAGGGTGTCGAGCCGTCGTCCGAGCCGTCGGAGAGGGCGGACTCCCGGGAAGGCGGAGCGCCCGGGCCGAAGGGCGGCACGCTCCGGGCGGGCCTGGAACACCTCCGCCACTCGCCGCGGGCCGGGTTCGCCTTCCTGACCGTCGTCGTGGCCAACACCGTCATGGGCGCGGTGATGACGATGACGCCGGTCAGCATGTCCCAGGACGGGGCGACCCTCACCGTCGTCGGCGTCACCATCAGCGGCCACCTGCTGGGGATGTACGCGTTCTCGCCCGTCGTGGGGTGGCTCGCCGACCGGATCGGCCACCTGCCGACCGCTCTGATCGGGCAGGCCGTCTTCATCGCCTCCGCGCTCCTGTCGGGGTTCAGCCGCGGCTCGGTCGGCCTGGTGACGGCAGGACTGTTCCTCCTCGGACTGGGCTGGTCGTTCAGCCTGGTGGCCGGGTCCGCGATGCTCAGCGACGCCACTCCCGGAGGGCTCCGCCCCACCGTCCAGGGCACCACGGACACCGCCATGAACCTCGTCGCCGCCGTGGGCGCGGGCCTGGCCGGCCCCCTGATGGGCAGTGTCGGCTTCGGCGGGCTCAACGCCGTCGCGGCGCTCCTCGTCCTCCCCGTCATCGCCTTCTGGCTCATCCTCCTTCGCGGCGGGCCGGCCGTGGGGGCGTAGGTCACAACTCGCGGAAGTACACGGCCGCGGGCACCTTGACGCACCCGAGGCTCTCGTACAGCGCCCTGGCCGGAGCGTGGAACTCGTCGCCGCCGGTCCCGATCTCGACGTAGACGGCGCCGCGGGCACGCATGTCGCCGAAGGCGTGTTCGCACAGCTCGGTGCCCAGGTGGCGGCCGCGGTGCTGTGCGTCGACGGCCAGGATCTCGATGCGCCCGCGGCCGCGCGAGTGGTCGATCTCCCATCCCACGTAGCCCGCGATCACGCCGCCGGCGTCCGCGACGGCGACGTACCTGTGGTGGTCGGGGTCGTGCAGGGTGGCGAGGAGGGCGTGGTAGTCCTCGCGCCACCGGCCGTGCTGCCGCGTGAAGACGACCTCGCCGGCCAGCGGCCGGAAGGACTCCTCGTAGAACGGCCCGAACGTCTCGACGGTGAGCTGGGTCAGCCGCGCACGGTCACGTGGCTCGAAGCTGCGGATGAGCATGGAATGCGCCTCTCGCTGAGGGCCGACAGCCGGAGAAAAAACAGGCATCGACGGGCCCACCCGCACCGGAGGTGCGGCCGGCGGGTGAGCCCCTCAGTCGCGGCTGCGCCAGGCGGCGGGACATTCCATGCCCGCCACGTTACCCGAGCGCCTCCGAGGCGCGCGGCGGTCCTGCGCACGGACGCGGGCCTGCGGGGTCGGCCAACGGCAACGCCCCTGCCGCTGGGTTCACTTGCCGAAGCCGACGTGGTAGCCGACGGGGTCGACGTAGACGTCGGGAGCGTTGCCGCTGGGGGCGGCGACGGTGATGTCCTGGTGGCCGAGGTTCACGATCTCCGAGACGGTCTCGTTGGGCGGGGTGACGGAGAGCCTGGTGTAGGTCTTGCCGGAGCCGCTGGTGTCCGGGATGTAGCGGAGCAGGAAGCGGGTCTCCTCGCCGGGCGCGATGGTGACGGTGGAGGCGGAGGCGTCGGTGCGTGCGGCGTCGGGCCCGGTGTCACCCAGGCCGTCGGGGCCCACCAGCTGGACGCCGGGGAAGCCGTGCATGCTGCACGTGCCGGAGCCCGTGTTCTTCAGGTTGACGACGATCTCGTTCTTGACTCCCGCGGAGGCGGCGCTGAAGCCGAGGGCGTCGGTCCGGCACATGGAGCCGGACGCCTTGGACGCGGTCGGGGCGGCGGACCGGCCGCCCGTGCTTGAGCCGGTGCCGGAGCCATTCCCGGTGCCGGTGCCGGAGCCGTCGGCGGAACCGGTGCTGGACCCGCTGGACGAGCCGGACGAGGAGGAATCCGACGTCGGGCTCTGGCCGCCGGTGGAGGTGCTCGTGGCGGCGGGCGCGCTGCTGTCGGCGGCCGCGCTCGATCCCTCGCTGCCGTTGCACGCGGTCAGCGAGAGGCCGGCAGCGGTCACGACGAGGGCGAGGGCGGGGATCTTCTTGAGGCGCATCGGTACTCCGGCGAAGTGGTGTCGTCCGGCTCACTCGGGCTGAGCGGACCGTGATCGTCTTCTGGGACACCCGCTTCCCGGCGGCCAGTTGCGGCCGGAGTTCACCCAGGACACCCCTGTGACATGTGAGTCGACGGGCCGTGACAGAGATCAACACGGCCGGCGCGCAGGTGCTCAGCCGTGCTGGGCGGCACGGAACCGCGGCAGCCAGACGGGGTTCTCGCCCGGTAGGCCGCCGGCTCCGTCCCGCACGGTGCGCGGGCAGAACAGGCTGTTGAGCACCCACGGCGTCTTGTCCGGGCCGAAGTCCGCCGCCCCGCCCCGGTCCTGGGTGATGCCGTAGCCGGCCACCGCCAGCCGCCCGGTCGCGCGGAAGGCCGCGATCTGCTCCGTCAGGTAGTCGCGGTGGGCCTGCAGCCAGGACGCGGTGGCCAGGAAGTCGTTCCACTCGTCCTGAGCGAACCGTTGCCGGGTCGCGGCTTCGAGGACCTGCCAGACCGGTGTGCCGCGCGCGAAGCCGCGGCGGGCGGCGAAGCCGGGATCGACCGGGTCCTTCAGATGCCGCTTCCACAGCTTCACCAGCGAGAACTCCGTGGCCAGGAAGTGCTGGTCGGGTCGCAGCCGGGCCAGCACGTAGTCGGTGTACCTCTTCGCGTCGACCGTCGACGCCACGTGCGGGTGGGTGTCCACACCGGCCAGCCCCGCCGTCCGGGCGGCGAACCGCACCCAGCGGTCCGCGGAAACTGGCACGGGTTCTTGTGAGTTCCTTGTGACCGGCGCGGCAGCAGAACCGCCCCGGCAGCGGAGGCGTCCTCGGCTGCGCGGCGCCGTAGCGCCGCACCGTAGCGGCGCGCCGCACCGTCGATGTGGAGGAACGATGAGACGAACCGCTCTCGCGAGCGCCGGTGCCGCCGTCCTGCTGGCGCTGCCGTCCTGCGCCTCCCACACCGGCGACAGCGACGACAGCCGCCGCGACTACGTCACGCTGATGCGGCGGACGACCCACGGAGTGCACTGGCAACTGGACGCGTGGGAGAGCGATCAGGGCTTGTGCCTGGCGATCGACGGGCCGGCAGGGCCCTCGGGCCCGGAGAACACCGGCGCACCGGGCGCTCAGGGAAGCGGCGCCTGCGCGTTCGGCGCCCCCACGAAGAAGAACCCGGACAACGCGTGGTGGTTCGCCGGCTCCGAGCCCGGCCTCCCCGAAGGAGCGGCGACGATCAGCTACGGGCCGGTGCCGCCGCAGACGGCCCGCGTCCAGGTCGCCACCCACCTGAGCGTCCCTGCCGTCCTGCTGCCCTCCGGGCACCACCTCCCCCGCGCACGGGTCTGGTGGGCCCTCTCCACCCCCGGCACCGCCGGCGGCACGCCCCTGGCCGGCCCGCGCGCGTTCACCGCGGCCGGGCACCCCGTGCCCCTGCGCCCCTACTGACGCCAGGCGCCAGAGCCAGAGCCAGCGCCGGTACCGATATCGATACCGGCGCCAGGACCGGCCCCTTTCCCCCGCCGGAGACCCAGCCGGCGCCCCGGCACCCGCCGATGTGGCGTCGGTCTCGTTCCGGGCGCCGGGCGCGACCCGGAGGACGCGGCAAGTGCCGGGCGGCGGGCACGAGTTGCGTCGTGGCTGGTCAGTGCGCGATGTCGCTCGTGCGAGTGACGGCCGTCGTGTCGTGTCGCCGTGCCCGGGACAGGGCTGTACGCTGCGATTCGAACGAACGTGCGATCCGTTTTGTACAGGAATAGCATGAAATGGGGTGGAGTGATGGAGGTGCGGTATGGCGGGCTACGCCCATCTGCACGTCGCGTCCGGTTACTCCGCCCGGTACGGCGCCTCCCACCCGGAGCAGCTGGTCCAGCGGGCCGCCGAGCGCGGGATGGACACCCTGGCGCTGACCGACCGGGACACCGTGACCGGCACCGTGCGCTTCGCGCAGGCCTGCGCGGCCGCCGGGGTGCGGCCGGTCTTCGGGATCGACCTGGCGGTGGAGCCTGTGGTGCCGGGCGCGCCGGCGCCGCGCCGCCGCACCCCGGACCGCGGCGGTGCGCACGTGATCGAGCCGGCGCTGCGGTTCACGCTGCTCGCGCGCGACGGTGCGGGCTGGGCCCGGCTGTGCCGGATCACGTCGGCCGCGCATGACGGCACCGCCCGGCAGGCCCGGCCGGTGCAGGTCGGGTGGCAGGCGCTGCGGGAACTCGGCGGGCAGGGGCTGATCGTGCTGCTGGGGCCGATGTCGGAGCCGGCCAGGGCGCTGGCCGCGGGCCGGGAGGACCAGGCCGTGCAACTGCTGGCGCCGTGGCGCGAGGTGTTCGGGGAGGGGGTGCGGCTGGAGGTGGTCTGCCACGACGCGGCCGGCACCGGTCCCGGGTCGCTGCGGCTGGCCGCGCGCACGCTGGCGCTGGCCGACCGCGCCCGGGTCCCGGCCGTGCTGACCAACGCGGTCCGCTACGCCGATCCGGCGCACCACCGGCTCGCCGACGTGCTCGACGCCGCGCGCCTGCTGCGCCCGGCCGACCCGCGGCGCCTGGATTCCGGGCGGCGCTGGCTGGCCGGCCCGGAGCAGATGACCGCGATCGCCCGGCGGGTGGTGGAGTGCGCCGGGATGGGCGAGCGCCGTGTCGGCCGGCTGCTGGCCGACACGTCCGCGGCCGCGGACGCCTGCCGCGCCGATCCGAAGCAGGATCTGGGGATCGGCTCGCGGCACTTCCCCGAGGCCTCCGTGGTGGGCGCGGCCCCGGGCCCGGACGGCGCCAACCGGCTGCTGCGCGAGCGGAGCCTGGCCGGTCTGGCCGACCGCGGCCTGGACCGCGACCGGGCGGCGACGGACCGCCTGGACTACGAACTGGACGTGGTGGCGCACCTGGACTACGCGCCGTACTTCCTCGCCGTCGGCCAGGTCGTCGCCGACATCAGGGAGTCGGGGATCCGCGTCGCCGCCCGCGGCTCCGGGGCGGGCAGCATGATCTGCCACGCCCTGAAGATCGCCACCGCCAACCCGATCGAGCACCACCTGCTCTTCGAGCGGTTCCTGTCCGTGCGCCGGAACTCCTTCCCCGACATCGACCTCGACGTGGAGAGCGAGCGGCGGCTGGAGTGCTACGACGCGATCTTCGAGCGCTTCGGCCGGCGGCGGGTCGGGGTCACCGCGATGCCCGAGACCTACCGGGCGCGCCACGCGCTGCGGGACACCGCACTCGCGCTGGGCATCGCCCCGTACGAGGCCGACCGCATTGCAAAATCGTTTCCTCACATCCGGGCCTGCGACATCCGCAGCGCCCTGGCCGAGCTCCCCGAACTGCGCGGCCTCGCGGCCGAGGCGGGCACGGGGAGGTTCGGGCCGCTGTTCGAGCTGGCCGAGGGCCTGGACGCGCTGGTGCGCGGCATGGCGATGCACCCGTGCGGGGTGATCATCTCCGACGCGACCCTGCTGGACCGGCTGCCGGTGCAGCCCACCCCGCAGGGCGACTACCCGATGCTGCAGGCCGCCAAGGAAGAGGTGGAGATCCAGGGCAACCTCAAGCTCGACGTCCTCGGGGTGCGGATGCAGTCGGCGATGGCCCATGCCGTCGACGAGATCGAGCGGGTCACCGGCGAGCGCATCGACCTCGACGACCAGGCGCAGGTCCCGCTGGACGACTTCTTCGCGTTCAAGCTGATCCAGGAGAGCCGGACGATCGGGCTGTTCCAGCTGGAGTCGCCCGGCCAGCAGGACCTGCTGTCGCGGCTGCAGCCCCGCGACCCCCAGGACGTCATCGCCGACATCTCGCTGTTCCGGCCGGGCCCGGTGGCCGGCGGGATGCCCGAGCGGTACATCGCGGCCCGGCACGGCGCGCAGCCCAGCTACGCGCACCCGAATCTGGAGCCGGTGCTCCGGGACACCTACGGGGTGACGATCTGGCACGAGCAGATCATCGCCACCTTCGCGGTGATGACCGGCTGCGACCGGGCGGCCGGCGAGGTCGCGCGCCGCGCGCTCGCCGACGCCGAGCGGATGCCGAGGATCGAGGCCTGGTTCCACGCGACGTCGGCCGCCCGCGGCTACAGCCAGGAGGTGCGCGACCAGGTCTGGAAGACCATCGCCGCGTTCGGCGCCTACGGCTTCTGCCGCGCGCACGCCGTCGCGTTCGCGGTGCCCGCCCTGCAGTCGGCCTGGCTCAAGGCCCACCACCCGGCCGCCCTGCTCGCCGGGCTGCTCCAGGCCGACCCCGGAATGTGGCCGCCGCGGGTCATCGTCGCGGACTTCCGCCGGCACGGTGTGCCGGTGCTGCCGGTCGACGTCAACGCCTCCACCGTCGACTACCGCGTGGAGGCGTCGACGGGCAGCACTGGCACCGACCCGCGGCCGGGTGTGCGGCTGGCGCTGTCCGGGGTGCGCGGCATCACCGAGCAGGAGGGCCTGCGGATCCAGGACGGCCGGCCCTACCGGTCGCTGTCGGACTTCTGGCAGCGGGCCCATCCGTCGCGGCCGCTGGCCGAACGGCTCGCCGAGATCGGCGCGCTGGACTGCCTGCGCCCGGACGGGGCGACCCGCAGGGACCTGCTGCTGCAGATCGCCGAACTGCACCGCCAGTCCAAGGCGCGGGCCGCCGGCCACGGCCAGGTCCCCCTCAGGACCGGCCCGGTGGGGGCGGGCGAGCCGAGCGGCCTGCCGGAGATGAGCCGCCGCGAGACCGTCGGCGCGCAGCTGCAGATCCTCGGTGTGGACGTCGACCACCACCTCATGGAGCACCACTACCGGCTGCTCCGCGAGATCGGCGCGACCGACGCCGTGCACCTGCAACGCCTGCACCGCGGGCAGCAGGTCCTCGTGGCCGGTGTCCGCTCGGCGACCCAGACCCCGCCGATCGCTTCGGGGAAGCGCGTGATCTTCGTGACCCTGGAGGACGGCAGCGGCCTGGTCGACCTGGCGTTCTTCGACGACTCCCACGAGGCGTGCGCCCACACCGTCTTCCACTCCGGTCTGCTGCTGGTCCGCGGCACGGTCGAGGTCCGCGGCCGCCGCCGCACCGTCGTCGGCGAGATGGCCTGGGACCTGGACGCGGTCGCCGGGGTGCGCCGGGACCGCGGGCCGGAGGCCGCGCTGGAGCTGCTCGGCCAGGACACCCCGCAGCCCACGCCGGCGCAGCCCGAACGCACCCTCACCGACCCGACCACGGGCGCCCGGATGCACCCGTACAGCGATCTGCAGCCCGCCGGGACCCGGTCGGCCGACGTGCGCCGGCTCGGGCACCGCAGCCCGGGGAGCGCCGGATGAGCGCCACCCCCAGGTTCGTCGCGCACCTGCACCTGCACGGGCCGCTCACCGCGGACCGCTACGAGGAGGTCCTGGACCTGCTCACCGGGATCACCCCGAAGGTCGCCGCGGTCCCGCCCGACGCGGTCCAGCTCGATCTCACCGGCGCCCTGCGCTACTTCGACCGCGACCCGTACGAACTCCTCCAGCTGGCGCGGCTGCGGATCGTCGCGCTGTACGGGATCGAGACCAGTGCCGGCCTCGGCCCGAACCGGATGGTCGCCGCGATGGCGGCGGCCTCCGCGGCGCCGGGACGCACCGTGCACGTCGGCAGCCGCCCGGACGCCGCGGCGGCGTGGCTGCGACCCCGGCCGGTCGCCGCCCTGCCCGGCGTGGGCAAGGCCACCGCGACCTCCCTGGCACGCTACGGGCTGCACACCATCGGCCAGATCGCCGACCTCCCGCCGGCCACCCTGCAGCGGATCCTCGGCGCCGGCCCCGCCCGGGCCCTGGCCGACCGCGCCCGCGGCATCGACGTCCAGCCCGTGGCCCCGCACGCGCCCGCCGAACGGCTCTCCGCCGACCACGTCCTCGACCGCGACTGCCTCGACCCGGCGCAGCACCACGCCGCGGTCCTCGCGCTGGCCGAGCAGATCGGCATCCGCCTGCGCGACGCCCGCCAGGTCACCGGCACGCTCACCCTGACGGTCCGCTACGCCGACCGCTCCAGCAGCACCCGCACCCGCCGCCTGCCCGAACCCACCGCCCACTCCCCCGCCCTGGCCGCCACGGCCCTCGGCATGCTCGCCTCCCTCGGCCTGCAACGCGCCCGCGTCCGGGCCTACGCGCTCCGCGCGGAGCACCTCGCGGACCAGGACACCGCCCACCACCAGTTGCTCCTGGACCCCGCGGACGAACGCGCCCGCGCCGCCGAAGCCGCCTCCGACCGCGCCCGCCGCAAGTTCGGCCCCGCCGCGGTCCGCCCCGGCACCCTGGCCAACCACCGGACCGGACCCGGCGGTTGAGGGCCCGCGCGGGTCCGGCGCGCGCGGACCGCTACCGTGCACGACGGCGGTTCATCAGGGGGTGGGGATGGCGGCATCGCAGGACGAGCTCGACGGCGCACTCGTCGCGGCTGTGACGGGCAGGGACGTCGACGCGGTCAAGGACCGCCTGGCGGAGGGGGCCGATCCGAACGCCCCGGGCCCCGACGGCCTTCCGCTGCTCTGCACCGCCGTGGCCGGCTTCGACCACGACACGGCGCTGGCCCTCACCGAGGGCGGCGCCGACGCCGGCGCCGCGCTGCCGGACGGCACGACACCGCTCGTGCGGGCCGTCGACCTCGGCTCGCCGACGGTCGTCATGTCGCTGCTCGGCGACGCGCCGCGGCAGCGTCTCGGCGACGCCGAGCAGAAGCGGCTGCTCGACCTGGCGCGGCACTGGGACGCGACCGGAGCGGAGGAGGAACTGCGCCGGCGCACCGGGGACGCCGGGCCCGCGACCCGGCGCACCGTGGAAGATCTCGGGTTCGACCGCGTCGAGGAGGTCTCGCTCGGCGGGCTCACGGTCCGGGCGGGGCACAGCGGCGTCCTCACCCTGCTGCAGGCGGCGTTCGACGTGCTGCCGCCCGTGGCGGAACTCGCCGCCCGCGCGGTGCGGTACCCGGACGAGACCCACGTCAACTGGTCCGAGGTCACCCACGCGCTGTCCCGGCTCAGGAGCCCGGAGGTCCGTTCCGCCCTGGCAACCCTGCGCGACCACCCCGACCCCCTGAACCGGCTGTTCCTCGCGGACGTCCTGTGGGGACGCGTCCACTGGGAGGGCATGCACGGCCGGCCCGTCCCCGAGGACCTGGACTTCCTGGCCTCGTGGGCCCTGGAGGAGCCGGACGGCCGCGTCCTCGCCAGGATCCTGGACTGCTGCACCAACGCGGTCCACCCCGCCCAGGAGTCCCTCGGCCTGCGGCTGATGACCCACCCCGACCCGCGGGTACGCCGCGAAGTGCCGTACTGCTGGATCGGGGACGGCAATCCGCCGAGCCAGGCCGCCACCGGCGCCCTTCTCGTCATGGCCCGCGACCCCGACACAGAGGTGCGCGCGGTCGTGGCACAGTGCTTCAGCAGCCGGCACGACCTCGGCCCCGCCGTCCGGGAGGCGCTGCTCACCCTGATCCAGGACCCCGAGCCGGGCGTGCGGGCCCGTGCCGCCGCC
>WRCZ01000121.1 GCA_009783685.1 Actinomycetes bacterium | reverse complement strand
TTACTCGCGCAGTTCCCCGCGCCCCTGGCGGGGCGCACCCCGCCGCACGGACAGCGCGCCACCGCCGTGGCTGAGCGCGCAGTTCCCCGCGCCCCTGAGGGGTGCCCCTTCGCCTGCACAGGCGAACCCCGGCCCGGGGAGGGCTCAACCCACTCCGGGGGGGCGAGACGCAGCCCGCCCAGGGCTGAACCCAGTGCGCCCACAGCGGAGCGTAGGGCTCAGGGGGTGAGGACGAGGCGGCCGATGGAGAGGCCGTCGGCAACGCGCTGGACCGCCCCGGCCGCGCCGGAAAAAGGAACCCGCTCGCTGACGAGAGGCCGCACCGCCCCCTCGGCGGCCAGCCGGCACAGCTCCTCGTGGGCGTGCCCCACGGCCACCGGGTCGTGCCTGGCGTAGAGCCCCCAGTGCAACCCGAGAATCGAGTAGTTCTTCACCAGCGCGTGGTTGAGCCCGGGCGCGGGAATCGTCCCGCCGGCGAACCCGACGACCACGATGCGCCCCTCGAAGGCGATGCACTTGGTGGACCGGGTGTACGCCTCGCCGCCCACCGGGTCGTACACGACGTTCGCGCCCCGCCCCGAGGTCGCCTCCTTGACGACGGGCACGAAGTCCTCGCGGTGGCGGTCCACCACGATGTCCGCGCCCAGCTCCCGCGCCGCCTCGGCCTTCTCGGGTCCGCCGACGACACCGATGACCGTCGCCCCCGCGGCCTTGCCGAGCTGGACGGCGGCGCTGCCGACCCCGCCGGCCGCGGCGTGCACCAGCAGCGTCTCGCCGGGCCGCAGCCCGGCCCTGCGGTGCAGCCCGAACCAGCCGGTCTGGTAGCCGATGTGGAGGGCCGCGGCCTCCGCGTCGTCGAGCGCCTCGGGGGCCGGCAGCACGCCGGCCGCGGGCACCACGGCGTACTCGGCGAACGCCCCGCCCGGCAGCGCGGCCGGGCTGATCACCCGCGTCCCGGCCTCCAGGCCGGTGACCCCGTCGCCGAGTGCGGCGACCTCCCCGCACAGCTCCACGCCCGGCGTGAAGGGAAGCGGCGGCCGCACCTGGTACTCGCCGCGGCACAGCATGGCGTCGGGGAAGTTCACGTTGGCGGCGCGGACCCGCAGCAGTGCCTCGCCCGGTCCGGGCTCGGGGGTCGGGATGTCGTCGAGGCGCATCACCTCGCGCGGCTCCCCGTTCTCGTGCACGCGCCATGCCTTCACGTCGGAACTCCCAGGAGGTTCAGGGCTGTTGCACCGAGTGCAGCAGCAGGTCGGAGAACTCGGAGGCGACCTGTTCCGCGGACAGCGGGCCGTCCGCGTGGTACCAGGTGCCGAGGTGGTGCACGGAGCCGAAGAAGAAGTCCACGACGAGGTCGGCCCGCAGCTCCGGCCGGAAGTGGCCGTCGCGCTGCCCCTCCTCGATCAGCGAGCGGAACGTCTCGTGGTAGCGGCGGCGTTCGGCCCGCACCGCCTTCTGCTTCTCCGGGCTGAGCTGGTGCATGGAACGGAAGAAGATCTTGGTGTCGTCCAGGTTCTGGATGCTGGTGACCACCACGTCCGCGGCGGCCTCGGCGAGCCGGCCGCGCACGTCGGTGCCGCGCGCGGCGATCGCGTCCAGGCGCTCGGTCTGCAGCCGCAGCACCCGCCCGTAGATCTCGTGCAGCAAATCGTCCTTGGAACCGAAGTAGTGGTAGAGGGCGCCCTTGGTGACGCCGGCCGCCTCGACGATCTCCTGCACGGAGGTGCGGTCGTAGCCGCGCTCGGCGAAGAGCCGGGTCGCCTCGGCGAGCAGCCGCTCGGGGACGGCGGCGCCGGCGCCGGCCCCCGTCGTACCGCTGCTCCCGCCCGTCGCGTTGCGTGCCATGGCCTGCCCTCTCTTCCTGCCCGCCGGTTCCGTGCCCGCCGGCGTTCCGACCGGTATGGACCCTATCCGGCCGTCGTCCTCAGTTCGCGCCGGAGGATCTTGCCGGTCGCGGTCTTCGGCAGCTCGCCGAGCACCTCGACCTCGCGCGGGTACTTGTAGGCGGCGAGCCGCTCCCGGCAGTACGCCACGATCGCGGCCGGGTCCGCGTCGGCCCCCGGCCGCAGGCTCACGTACGCCTTGACCGTCTCGCCGCGGTACGCGTCGGGGACGCCGACGACCGCGGCCTCGCGTATCGCCGGGTGGGTGTAGAGGACGTCCTCGACCTCGCGCGGCCACACCTTGAAGCCGGACGCGTTGATCATGTCCTTCTTGCGGTCCACGACGTAGAGCCAGCCGTCCTCGTCCATGAACCCGACGTCTCCGGTGAGCAGTTCGCCGCCGGGCAGCGCGGCCCGCGACTCCTCGGGGCGGTTCCAGTAGCCGGGGACGACCATCGGCCCGCTGACCGCGATCTCGCCCGGGGTGCCGAAGGGCACCTCGGCGCCGGCGTCGTCGAGGATGCGGACCATGGTGCCGGGGCCGGGCACGCCGACGGCCAGGGTGCCCGAGTCCGGGTCGACCGGGGCCTCGCTGCCCGGCGGGACGCTGGCGCACGGCGCGCTGCACTCGGTGAGCCCGTAGCCGTTGGCCAGGTACAGACCGCCGGTGCGGGCGCGGAACGCCTCCACGACCGCCGGCGGCAGCGGGGCACCGCCCGAGGAGATCAGCCGGAACGACGCGAAGTCGGCCGCGGTGGCGTCGGGCCTGGCCAGCAGCGCCATGAACGCGGTGGAGGGGCCGACGGTGTACGCGGGCCGGTACTCGCGGAAGGCGTCCAGCACCACGCCGGGCTCGAAGCGGTAGGTCAGCGCCAGGGTGTGGCCGGCGACCAGGGCCGCGGACAGCTGGCAGACCATGCCGGTGATGTGGAACAGCGGTGCCAGCGCGAAGACCACCGCGTCCTCGCCCAGCTCCTGGATGCGCACCTGCCGGTGGGCGTTGAAGGAGAGGTTGCCGTGGGTGTTGAGCGCGCCCTTGGGCCGCCCGCTGGTCCCCGAGGTGTAGCTGATCAGCGCGGTGTCGCCGGCGGCGGGCGGCGCGACGGCGAGTTCCGGGCCGCCGGCGCGTGCGGCGGCCGGCAGGTCCTCGGCGTCGGCGGCGGGCCGGCGCGCGCCGGTCAGCACCCGCGGGTCGTCGCGCGTCTGCAGGTCGAACTCGCTCGCCGTCAGGGCGATCCGCACCGGTGAGCCGGCCGCGGTGTCGCGCACGTAGCCGTCCCACGCGGCCTCCGAGCAGACGATCGCGGCGGCGCCGGCGTCGTCGAGGATGTGCGCCAGCTCCCCCCGCTTGTACATGGGGTTGACCGGGACGACGGCGCCGCCGGCCCGCCAGGCGGCGAGCAGGGCGACGACGAACTGCGGCACGTTCTGCAGCATGACCGCGAGCCGGTCGCCGGGGGCGAAGCCGCGCGCGGCCAGGCGCCGGGCCAGGCCGTCGGAGAGGGTGTCGAGGTCCCGGTAGGTGAGGGCGCCGTCGAAGTAGCGCAGGGCGGGGTGGTCCGGGACCCGCTCGGCGGCGGCGAGGAAGCCGTGCAGGACGGACGGCGGGTACTCGACGTCCTTCCGCTGCTCCTCGGTGAAGTGCCGGAGCCAGGGCCGGTCCGCGGAGGTGGTCATGCGCGCCGCCCTCCTTCGCCGCCGGTGGCGGTGCCGGTGCCGGTGGCGGTACCGGTGCCGGTGGCGGCCGCTTCCGGGCCCGCGGCACCCGCCTGCTGGGCGAGCAGCCCCTCGTAGCCGCGCTGGATCTTGTTCATCCCGCGGAGCCAGCGTTCGGGTTCCGCGGCGCGGGCCGCGGAGTACCCGGCGACCTCGGGGTGCGGCAGGATCAGGAACCGCTCGTCCGCGATGCCCCGCATGACGGCCTCGGCGACGTCCTCGGGCTCGATGGCGCCCGGGGTCAGCACCAGGTCGCCGGCGGGCCCGGTGGACCGCAGCATGGCGGTGCGCACGCCCTGCGGGCACACCGCGTGCACCCGCACCCCGCGGTGGCGGTAGGTCAGCGACAGCCATTCGGCGAAGGCGAGCGCGCCGTGCTTGGTCACCGAGTAGGGCGCGGCGCCGATCATGGTGAGCAGTCCGGCCGCCGAGACGGTGGACACGAAGCGGCCCCGGCCGCGTTCCAGCCACTCCGGCAGCAGCGCCCGGGCCGCGCGCACGTGCGCCATCACGTTGACGTCCCAGGCCAGCTCCCATGCGGCGTCGTCCGCTTCGGGGCCGCCGCCGGTGCCGACCCCGGCGTTGGCGCAGAACACGTCGATGCCGCCGCCGAGCGCGGTGCGGGCCGCGGGCACCACGCCGGACGCGTCGCCGGCCACCACCGCGGCGCCGATCTCGTCGGCGACCTTGCGGGCGGCGTCCGCGTCGAGGTCGTTGACGACGACCCGGGCGCCCTCGGCGGCGAATCGGCGGGCGAGCGCGGCTCCGATGCCGCCGCCCGCCCCGGTGACGACCACCCGGGCGTCCCGCAGCGCTTCCACGACCACGACGTGTCTCCTTCGACTCGGCGTCCGTTCCGGGCGGCCGGCCCGCGCCTCCGGGGCGCCCGCGGGGCGTTCCCGGAGCGGCTCGCGCGAGGTGCGCGGTTCCACCCACGCTCGCATACTAAGCGGTCGGTCAATCTGGCGGAAGGGCCGGAATCCGCAGCGCGGCCCACCCGGGGCGCGCCGCGCGCCCGCGGACGCGCAACCGCCGGGCCCGCACCCCCGCACCCGCAGCGCCGTGCGCCCCGGTGCGTAGCTGCTGCGTATTCACCTACCCGGGGGATGGACGCGAACCCGGCCCTTGAGGATGATGCGCGCAGAGCGGACAATCGCGGCGCTCCGGTGGGGGCGCGGCGCGTTTCGAGGGGGAACCGTGGCTGTGGACGCCGAGGCCGGCATGTCGGGCGTGACGAGGGTGACCAGCGTGCAGCCGTACTGGGACGTGACCTTCGACGCGGACGGCGATCCCGATCCCGCGCAGCGCGACGCGCTGCTCGCCGGTACCCGCGCCCTCACCGACCTCGTGGTGTTCTCGCACGGCTGGAACAACGACCTGTCCACCGCCAACGCCCTCTACGACCGCTTCTACGCGCCCTTCCCGGGCCTGGTGGCCGCGGCTCCCAAGGCCCGGTTCGGCTACGCGGGGGTGCACTGGCCGTCGATGCGGTTCAGCGACGAGCCGATCCCGGACTTCCCGCACACCGCCGTCGCGTCCCTCGCCGCCCCCGCCCCTGGCGCTCCGGACGCGCCGGCAGGGGGTGGCCCGGGCCTGGACCCGGCCACCCGGGCGGCGCTGGCCGCCGTCTTCCCCGGCAGCGACGCCCTGGTCGCGCGACTCGCGGAACTTCTCGCCGAGCGGCCCGCGGAGCCCGAGCGGCTGGCCGAGTTCGCTGCGGCGGTACGGCAGTTGACGGGTGTGGCGGCGCAGCCGGCGGGCACGGCGGCCGTCGCCCAGGACCTGGCGTCCGCCGGCGCGGCGGCCGAACCGGAGCTGCTGGCCGGCGATCCGGCCGCGATGTGCGGCCTGCTGGCCGACGCCCTCGACCAGGCGGGCTGCCCGGTCGCCCCGGCGGAGGGCGAGGCGATCCTGGGCGGGCTGGGCAAGCGGGTGTGGGACGGCGCGAAGGAAATGCTGCGGCAGGCGACGTACTACGCCATGAAGCGCCGCGCGGGCACCGTCGGCGAGCAGGGACTCGGGCCGCTGCTGGGGCAGTTGGCCGCCGCGGCACCCGGGGTGCGGGTGCACCTGGTGGGACACAGCTTCGGGGCGCGGCTGGTGTCCTTCGCGCTGCGCGGGCTGCCGCCGGGCGTGCGGGTCGGTTCGGTGACGCTGCTCCAGGGCGCCTTCTCGCACTACACCTTCAGCGGGCCGCTGCCCTTCGACGCCCGCGGCGGCGCGCTGCACGGGATGCAGCAGCGCGTCACCGGGCCGCTGGTGGCCGCCCACTCCAGCCACGACCAGGCACTCGGGGTGTTCTACCCGCTGGCCTCCCGGATCGCCGGCGAGGACGAGTCGCTGCTGGGCTTCGGCGACCGCTGGGGCGCGATGGGCCACGACGGCTTCCAGTCCCTGGACGGCACGCCGGCTCTGACGCTGGCCGCCGCGCTGGCCGGGCCGTTCCCGGGCGGCGGCTGCGTGAGCGTGGACGCGTCGGCCGTGGTGTGCTCCGGCGGCCCGCCGTCCGGCGCGCACAGCGACATCTGCCACGAGGAGCTGGCGCGGCTGGTACTGCGCGCGTCGAAGGGCTGACGCCCGAGCTGCCCCAGTGGCCGGCCGAGGCACGAGGCCGTCCGCGGAGGCAGCGAGCAGGAAGACCGACCGAAAAGCGGCCCGCGTACCCGAGTAGGACCGGGCCCGGTTGCCCGACCACGGCACGGCCCGGATACCCGGACAGAACCCGAGCCCGGTTACCCGACCACGGCACGGCCCGCGCGCCCGGACAGAACCCGAGCCCGGTTGCCCAACCACAGCACGGCCCGCACACCCGGACAGAACCCGAGCCCGGTTGTCCGGCCATGCCGTCGGCCGGGTACCCGGATGGGGCCCGGGTACCCGGCCGACGCGCTGTCACCTCGGGGACCGGTCAGGGACCGGACCGGTCAGCGGTGTGCGGGGAACTCGACGACCTGCTGGAAGGTGGGCCGGTTCTGCCAGCTGATCCGGTCGTCGGTGACACCACCGAGCGGCCGCTGCACGATCGAGTCGGCGCACCACTGGTCGCCGGCCGAGCAGCCACCGTCGTCACCGGGGTAGACGGTGTTCGCCGGGACGGCCGCGGCCTGCTTGAGCGTGGACAGCAGGATGTCGCGGCAGGCGGACAACTGCCCGTCGCCGCAGTACTTCTGGGCGAGCGGACCCTGCACCTGCTTGCCGAGCACCGCGCGCAGGTCCTTGTCCGCGTAGGACCACCAGCCGTACTGGAACGAGCTGCCGGCGTGCGATCCGGTGGGCCCGTGCCCGGCCGACGGCGACTCGTCGACGGCCAGGTCCGCGGTCAGCGCGGTGTACAGGTCGCTGCCGAGGCCGGGCGCGAACTCGCCCTGGATCAGCAGCGGCCACCAGGCGTCCATCACCCGGACCGCGTCCGCGTCGGCGTAGGTGTGCGAACCGGCCGACGTCTCGCGGCGCTTGGCGCCGGCCTGGCTCCACGCGGTCAACTGCTGGACGGCGGTGGCCTCCTGCGGGTCGGTGACCGGTGCGGTGCCGATGATCTGGAGCAGCTCGGGCAGCACGTCCTCGCCGCGCAGGTCGGTCACCGCCGCGTCCTCCATCGCCTTGACCAGGGCCGACCTGGTGACGCCGCCCTGCTGCACGAGGGCCTTGACCCGGGCGTCGAGCAGGTTGCCGCGGTGCACCGAGCCGTCGCCGAAGCCGGCCGCGGTGTAGCCCGGGGCCTGCTTGTTGTTCCAGCTGACGTAGTAGTCCTGGTCGATGGACTGCGGGTGCTGCGAAGACGGCGTGTAGTCAGCGGTGTTGTACGTCGGGTCCCAGCCGCGCCAGTCGTAGGCGGCCTGCGCCCAGACCGGGAACGACGGGTCGACGCCCGGCGCCCGCACCGGGTTGGTGCCGCTGTTGTAGTACGCGGTCTGCCGGGAGTCGGCGTAGAACCAGTTGAAGGTGTAGTTGATGTCCTGCACCGCCTGCTGGAACGAGGCGGCGTCGTGGACGAAGCCGGGGTCGTTCAGCTCCTGGAAGCCGAGGATGGAATCGGCCTCGTGCCGGTAGGAGCTGCGCAGTTGCGTGTAGGCGACCGCCTTGCCGCCCACCGTCGCCCGGTACTCCACCGGCCCGTACGCCGTGCGCCACACCTGCATGCGGTAGGAGCCGGCCGGCGTGGAGTCGGCGGTCGTGGGCTTCCACGAGTTGGTCCGCTCCAGCTTCTCCATCGCCACGCAACTGCCGTGGTACAGGTAGTGCGTGGAGTCCTGGCACAGCTCGACCGCGTAGGTGTCGGTGACGTCCTGCGACGCGGAGGTCGCGCTCCAGGCGTAGTCCTGACCGCGGCCGAGTTCGACGTACATGCCCAGGCCCGCGAAGGACGCGCCGCGGGCGCTGATGCCGGGGCCCTGGAGCTCCTGGAGCATCAGCAACTGCGGCGCGAAATAGCCGGTCTGCGGGCCGAACACGGCGACCGGATGGCCGCTCGCGGTGTGCGCGCCGCTGACCAGCAGCGCGTTGGACATGCCCTTGCGCGGCGTGGAGAACAGGTTGGACGGCAGCACGCCCTGGCTCTTGGTGGTGGCCTGGGTGGCGCCGCCGGTCGCGTCGTAGACCAGCGGCTCGGGCACCACGGAGCCGGGGTCGGGCAGCGCCTCGCCCTGCGGGTTCGCCGGCTTGCCCGCGTAGGGGAACGAACTGCCGTCGTGGACGGTGGAGACCGCCTCGGGGTCGTCGCGCTCCCGGAACGCCTCCCAGACCTTCGTGCCCTGGTCGACGCCGTACTTCTGCTGGGCGGCGAGCAGCGACAGCGCGGACTGCACCTCTCCCCCGCCGCCGGTGCCGAACAGCGCGCCGATCACCGAGGCGAGCGCGATCAGGTCGGTGAGCTGGAACGGCTCGATGGTCCCGGCGTTGGTGATGGCGTCCACGTGCCCGGTGAGCACGTACTCGCCGGGGAAGTACCGGCCGTTCTTGGACGCGGTGATGTAGGCGTTGATGCCGTCGACGTACGCCTGCGCGTCGGCGAGCGCCTGCTGGCCGCGGGCGCCGCCCTGGGTGGACAGCCAGTCGACCTGCGACTGCAGGTCGGCCTCGGTGTAGGGGGCCTGCCGCCAGAACTCCTGCTCCAGGCCGCGGTTGGCGGCCGCGCCGCCGGCGAACGAGGAGAGCTCGCCCCGGCCGACGTGCCGGAACAGGTCCATCAGCCACAGCCGGTCCTCGCCGGCCGCGTAGCCCGCGCCGAACTCGGTGCCGGAGCGGGTGCTGCCCTGGATGTGGGGGACTCCGGTGGCCTTGTCGCGGGTGATGGTGACGTCCGAGCGCGGGCTCTCCACCGAGGCGACCTGGTTCGACGGCACTCCGAAGGAGGAGTTGTTGAAGAAGTTGGTGATCGTCGCGTCGGTGAGGTTCTGGTAGCCCGAGGCCAGCGAGGAGTACGGGCCGAGCTGGTCCATGGTGTGCGCGGGACGGGTGCCGAGCACCTTGTTGGCGAGGATGTCGGCCAGGGTGGCGTTGCCGTTCTCGCCGGGCGGCAGGATGTCCGCGCACTGGCTGGCGCAGTAGTCGTTGGTGGGGTCGGCGGCGTGCGCCGCCATGGGCAAGGGCGCGACCAGGGTCGCGCCCAAGGCCAGGAGGGCGGCCACGGTGGCCGATCTCAGCGTGCCGATCCGTCGTGGGGTCCGCAGCGGCATGTCTGCTCCTTCCGGATGCCGGTGCGCGGAGGTTACCGCCGGTACAGCGGCCCCGGAAGATGAACATACGTCAACTTTTCCCCGGGTCCCCTCGGTGCGTCCCGGGTCTGGCGGTTACCGGCGGGTAGTGCGAGGATCGCGCCGAACGCACGGCGCGCTGCGGCGAAGGGACGGCCATGGGCGAGTTGCACGATCTGACGGCGGTGGAGCAGGGCGCGGCGATCAGGGACGGCTCGCTCTCGCCGGTCGAGCTCACCGAGCACTACCTGACCCGGATCGACCGGCTGGACGCCGCGCTGGGCGCGTTCGTCACCGTGACCCCCGAGATCGCGCGCAAGCAGGCCGCGGACGCCGAGACGCAGGCCGTCGCGGCCCGCCGCGAGGGCCGGGAGCTGTCGCCGCTGCACGGCGTGCCGGTTCCGGTCAAGGACCTCAACTTCGTGGCAGGCGTGCGCTGCACGCTGGGTTCCGCCGCCTACGCCGACCACGTGCCGGACACCGACGACCACGTGGTGACCCGGCTGCGCGCGGCGGGCACGGTCCTCCTCGGCAAGACCAACACCCCCGAGTTCGGCCTGCCCTGCTACACCGAGAACCGTCTCGCGCCGCCCGCCCGCACCCCCTGGGACCTGGAACGCTCCGCGGGCGGATCGAGCGGCGGCGCGGCGGCCGCGGTGGCCGGCGGACTCGCCCCGCTCGCCCAGGGCAGCGACGGCGGCGGCTCGATCCGCATCCCCTCCTCGGTGTGCGGGCTGTTCGGCATCAAGCCCAGCCGCGGCAGGGTCAGTTCCGGCCCGATCCAGCACGACGTCAGCGGGCTCAGCACCTCGGGGCCGATCGCCCGCACGGTCGCCGACGCCGCGGCGCTGCTCGACGTCCTCGCCGGCCCGATGCCGGGCAGCCCCTACGGTGCGCCCTCGCTGCCGCCCGGCGAGACGTTCGCCGCCTGCGCCCGGCGCGAGCCCGGGGCGCTGAAGGTGGTGGCGCTGCCCGACCCGCCGGTGCCCGGGGTGGAGCTGCACCCCGACTGCCGGGCCGGACACGACGCGGCGGTCGCCCTGCTGCGCGATCTCGGCCACCAGGTCGACGAGTTGGCGCTGCCGGTGGACGACTCGGTACGGGACGCGTTCGGCACGGTGTGGGCGGTGATGGCGACGGTGTGGCCGGTCGCGCCGCAGGACGAGGAGCGGCTGATGCCGCTGACCCGCCATCTTCGCGCGCTGGGCGGCGCGACGACCGGCCCCGGCTTCGCCAACGCGCTGTACGGGTTCCGCGCGCTCGGCCAGCTGATCGCCGACGCGCTGCTCGGCACGTACGACGTGATCCTGTCCCCCACGCTCGCCCAGCCCCCGGCGCCGATCGGCGCCCTGCGCCACGACGAGGACCCGGCGGCCGAGTTCGACGGGCTGGCGCACTTCACGCCGTTCACCCCGCTCTACAACGCGACGGGGCAGCCGGCGGTCAGCGTGCCGCTGCACTGGACCCCGCAGGGGCTGCCGATCGGCGTCATGCTGGGCGGGCGGTACGGCGACGAGGCGACGCTGATCTCGCTCTCCGCGCAGCTGGAGCAGGCCCGGCCGTGGGCGGACCGGCACCCGGAGGTGTGGCGCTAGCCGCCGCGGCCCCCCTCCGGGCGACTCGCCGGGCCGCCGGCCGGCCCGCGGGTCCGACCCGTCATCGGGCCGCCACCAGGCCGCCACCGAGGACGTCACCCGGCAGGCCACCGCACCGGTCCCGCGCCGCGTTGACACGCACGGCCACCCGGAACCATGCTGAGCGGGCAGCCGAGCTGAGCAAGCGCTTGGACACCTGACCCTGGAGGAGCCCCCATGTCGCAGGCCGTGCCGCAGCAGCCCCGCGTCTTCGCCTCGCTCGACGACCTGCGCGCCGCGGTCGGCGAGCAGCTGGGCTGGACCGAGTGGCTGGAGGTCGAGCAGAAGCGGATCGACCAGTTCGCCGAGGCCACCGGGGACCACCAGTGGATCCACGTCGACCCCGAGCGCGCGGCGACCGGCCCGTTCGGCACCACCATCGCGCACGGCTACCTCACCCTGTCCCTGATCCCCTCGCTGACCCCGCAGCTGCTCCGGGTCGAGGGCGTGAAGATGGGCGTCAACTACGGCGTGAACAAGGTGCGTTTCCCCGCTCCGGTGCCGGTGGGCTCGCGCCTGCGGGCGACCGCCGTGGTGGCCGAGGTGACCGAGGTCGGCGGCGGGGTGCAGCTCGTGACCCGGGTGACGATCGAGCGCGAGGGCGGCGACAAGCCGGTCTGCGTCGCGGAGACGGTCGCCCGCTTCTACCTCTGACGGCACCCTGCCTCCGACGGCCCGGCGCCCTGCCGGACTTCGCGCCCCTGCCGGGCTCCGCGGAGCCGCGCGGGGTTCAGCCCGCCTGCCGCACCATCCGCAGCACGAGGTCGGCGTACAGCGCGCCGACCTCGTCCGGGGTCCTTCGGCCGTCCGGGTTGAACCAGCGGGCGACGTCGATGCACAGCGACAGCACCGCGAGGGTGGTCCCGGACACGTCGGGGACGTCGAACTCGCCGTCGGCCACCCCGTCCCCGATGATCGACCGGATCGCCTCCTCGCTCTGCCGGCGCAGGCCCACGATCTCGGTGTAGTGCTCCGGGGCCAGCGCGCCCAGCTCGTACTGCACCACGCGCCCGGTGGTGTGGTGCTCGGCGTGCCAGCGCACGAAGACCCGTACCGCGCCGGCCAGCCGCTCGGCCGCGGTGCCCTCGGCGTCCCGGGCCTCGGTCAGCATGGCCAGCGAGCGCTGGTGGCCGACCTTGCTGATCTGGTAGAGCAGCTCTTCCTTGGTCTTGTAGTGGATGTAGAGCGCCGCCGGGCTCATACCGGCCCGGCCCGCGATGTCGCGGGTGGTGGTGGCGTGGTAACCGCGTTCGGCGAACGCCTGGACCGCGGCGGTCACCAGCCGCCGGGCGGCGTCCGGGGTGATGTCGCCCCAGGCTTCGCCGGTTGCCGCCTCCGCACTCATCGCGTGCTCCTCCCAGCCGTTCCATTGTCAGGGTCACACCCTACCTGGGAACCTGAGCAAGCGCTTAGATACCGAGTGGTCGCTTAGGCGGGATGGGGCGCGCCCCGG
>WRCZ01000120.1 GCA_009783685.1 Actinomycetes bacterium | reverse complement strand
GTGCCGGTCCCGCCCAGCAGCACCACCGCGGTCCACACGGCGCCCGTCGCCAGCGCGTTCACCGCGATCATCGCCGCGTACCAGCCGGTCCTGCGGCGCAGCAGCCCGGCGTCCCTGACCTGGCGCAGCAGCGGGGCGAACTCGCTGCCCGACGGCTCCGGCCGCGGTCCCGCGGAGGCCCGCTCCGCCCCCGGCGGCGGCGCTGACGCGACGGCGAGTGTGCTGCTGGAAGCGGGCATGGGTGCTCCTCGGACGGCTTCGGGGGCGCGGACGATGCAGGTCAGCGGCCTTGCCCGGCCGCACCCACGACGCTACGAACCGGGGCCCGCCCGTGGCCATGACGCCTCCACCCGACCCGTGCGGGGGCCCGCCGACCGGAAAACCGGGGGAAAACCCCACCCGGGCCTTGCCAGGATGGCGGCGTGACGACCAACGACCCGCGGGCGGCCGGCTGGAGCGCGGCCGCCCACCCCGTGACCGACCCGCAGTCCGCCGCGCTGCTGCGCGCGTACTACGTGGAGCTGATCGAGCGGTACTACGGCCGCCCCACCGACGAGGAGGAGCTCGCGGCCGTCCTCGCCGAGGAGCCCAGCGACGATCTCGCCCGCCCCACCGGGGAGTTCCTGGTGGCCCGCCGGGACGGGCAGCCCGCCGGGTGCGTCGGCGTGCGCGTCCTGGACGCCGGGACGACCGAGCTGACCCGCATGTACGTGGCCCCGCAGGCCCGCGGCCAGGGCGTGGCGCGGCTGCTCGTCGGCGCCGCGGAAGCCGTCGCCCGCGAGGAGTTCGGCGCGGCCAGGATGCGCATGGACACCCGCAAGGACCTCGTCGAGGCCCGTGCCCTGTACGCCGGGCTCGGCTACCGCGAGATCGCGCCCTACAACGACAGCCCCTACGCCGACCACTGGTTCGAGAAGCCCCTGCGCTGACCGCGGTGCCGTCGCCCGCCGCGCGGCCGCTGCGCCGCGCGGCCCGGCGGTCACCGCATTCCGCCGCCCGGGCCGTCTACGATGCAGGGACACGCAAGGGGTCAGCGCATCTGAGGAGCGGAACCATCAGCGGCAACGTTTCGGTCGAGGTCAGGATCGCCGAGGAACTCGGGGTACGCGAGGGACAGGTGCGGGCGGCCGTCGACCTGCTCGACGGCGGGGCGACCGTGCCGTTCATCGCCCGCTACCGCAAGGAGGCCACCGGCACCCTGGACGACGAGCAACTGCGCACGCTCGAGGAGCGGCTGCGCTACCTGCGGGAGCTGGACGAGCGGCGCGCCGCCGTCCTGGAGTCCATCGAGTCGCAGGGCAAGCTCGACGACGCGCTCAGGGCGCAGATCATGGCGGCCGACTCCAAGGCCCGCCTGGAGGACATCTACCTGCCCTACAAGCCCAAGCGGCGCACCAAGGCGCAGATCGCGCGGGAGGCGGGCCTGGAGCCGCTCGCCGACGCGCTGCTGGCCGACCCGGGCCTGGACCCGCAGGCCGCGGCCGCGCAGTACGTCGACGCCGGCAAGGGCGTGGAGGACGCGGCGGCCGCCCTGGACGGCGCGCGGGCCATCCTGGCCGAGCGCTTCTCCGAGGACGCCGATCTGGTCGGCGAGCTGCGCACCCGGATGTGGAGCCGCGGCCGCCTCCTCGCCAAGGTCCGGGAGGGCAAGGAGGAGTCCGGCGCCAAGTTCGCCGACTACTTCGACTTCGCCGAGCCGTTCACCAAGCTGCCCTCGCACCGCGTGCTGGCCATGCTGCGCGGCGAGAAGGAGGAGGTGCTCGACCTCACGCTCGAACCCGAGGAGCCGGCCGAGGGCCCGAGCAGCTACGAGCGGCGCATCGCCCTGCACTTCGGCATCTCCTCCTCCGGCGAGCCCGGCCGTCCCGGCGAGCGCTGGCTGGCCGACACCGTCCGCTGGGCCTGGCGCACCCGCCTGCTGGTCCGGCTCGGCATCGACCTGCGCGTGCAGCTGCGCCAGGAGGCGGAGGACGAGGCGGTGCGGGTGTTCGCCGCCAACCTGCGCGACCTGCTGCTCGCCGCGCCCGCCGGCACCCGCGCCACCATGGGCCTCGACCCGGGGCTGCGCACCGGCGTCAAGGTCGCCGTGGTCGACGGCACCGGCAAGGTCGTCGCCACCGACACCATCTACCCGCACGTCCCCCGCAACCGGTGGGACGAGTCGCTGGCGACGCTCGCCCGGCTGGCCGCCGCGCACCGGGTCGACCTGATCGCGATCGGCAACGGCACCGCGTCCCGCGAGACCGACAAGCTCGCCGCCGACCTCATCAAGCAGCACCCCGATCTCAAGCTCACCAAGGCCGTGGTGTCCGAGGCCGGCGCCTCGGTGTACTCCGCCTCCGCCTACGCCTCGGCCGAACTGCCCGGCCTCGACGTGTCGTTGCGCGGCGCGGTGTCCATCGCCCGCCGCCTCCAGGACCCGCTGGCCGAGCTGGTGAAGATCGACCCGCGGTCCATCGGCGTCGGCCAGTACCAGCACGACCTGTCCGAGGTGAAGCTCTCCCGCTCGCTCGACGCCGTCGTGGAGGACTGCGTCAACGGCGTCGGCGTCGACGTCAACACCGCGTCGGTGCCGCTGCTGCGCCGCGTGTCGGGCATCACCGAGGGCCTGGCCGCCAACATCGTGTCCCACCGCGACTCCAACGGCCCGTTCCGCACCCGCAAGGACCTCAAGGACGTCGCCCGGCTCGGCCCCAAGGCGTACGAGCAGTGCGCGGGCTTCCTGCGCATCCAGGGCGGCGACGACCCGCTGGACGCCTCCAGCGTGCACCCGGAGGCGTACCCGGTGGTCCGCCGGATCAGCGCCACCGCGGGCACCGACGTCCCCGCGCTGATCGGCAACGCGACCGTGCTGCGCACCCTGAAGCCGCAGGACTTCGTCGACGAGTCGTTCGGCCTGCCGACCGTCACCGACATCCTCACCGAGCTGGAGAAGCCCGGCCGCGACCCGCGCCCCGCCTTCAAGACCGCGACCTTCAAGGAAGGCGTGGAGGAGATGAAGGACCTCCGGCCCGGGATGCTGCTGGAGGGCGTGGTCACCAACGTCGCCGCGTTCGGCGCGTTCGTGGACGTCGGCGTGCACCAGGACGGCCTGGTGCACGTCTCCGCGCTGTCCGACTCGTTCGTCTCCGACCCGCGCGACGTCGTCAAGCCCGGTGACATCGTGCGCGTCAAGGTGCTCGACGTGGATCTGCCGCGCAAGCGGATCTCGCTGACCCTGCGGCTCAACGACGAGGCGCGCCCGGCGCGCGGCGACCAGCAGCGCGGCGGCGAGCGCCGCGGCAACCCGCCCCGGCAGGGCGGCGACCGCAACGGCAACGCGTCCCGCCAGGGCGGCAACCGGGGCGGCCAGGGCGGCCAGGGAGGGCGGCGCGGCGGCCAGGACCGGCCCGCGCCCGGCGGCGCGATGGCCGACGCCCTGCGCCGCGCGGGCCTGACCGGCGGCAAGTAGGGCAGCGAGGCGAGCGGGGGCGGCCGATCAGGGCCGCCCCCAACCGCCCGCGGTGTCACCCCTGTTGACCGTGGTCCGACAGACGCTAACCTCGCGGGATGCGCTCACTGACGCGGGCACCCCGCCTCTCGTGGATATCCGTGGTCGCGGCGGTCCTCGCCGCCCTCGCGGCCGTACTCTCCGCCCCCGCAGCCGCCCACGCGGCCGGGGGCGGAACCGTTCGCGGCGGCCTCAGCCAGCCCGTCTACTCCTACGCCGACGCCATTCGCGAGGCCGTGTGGGTGGACACCGGGATGGACGGCGACGGCGACGGCCGCACCGACCGGGTGGCGGTCGACATCGTCCGCCCCTCAGAACCGGCCCGCCAGGGCGGCCGCGTTCCCGTCATCATGGACGCGAGCCCCTACTACTCCTGCTGCGGCCGCGGCAACGAGAGCCAGCTCAAGACCTATGACGCGAACGGCGACATCGTCCAGGCGCCGCTGTTCTACGACAACTACTTCGTGCCGCGCGGCTACGCCACCGTGCTGGTCGACCTGGCCGGCACCGACCGGTCCGACGGGTGCGTGGACGTCGGCGGGCCGTCGGACGTCCAGTCCGCCAAGGCGGTCGTCGACTGGCTGAACGGCCGGGCCCGCGGCTACAGCGCCCGCACCGGCGGCAGCGCCGTCACGGCCACCTGGGCCACCGGCGCCGTCGGCATGATCGGCAAGAGCTGGGACGGCACCATCGCCAACGGCGTCGCCGCGACCGGCGTCGCCGGCCTGAAGACCATCGTGCCGATCAGCGCCATCTCCTCCTGGTACGACTACTACTTCCACCAGGGTGCCCCGCTGCAGGACGGCCCCGAGTGGCTGTCGAACTACGTGGAGAGCGACAGCGCCCAGGCGAACTGCGCCGCCGAGCAGCAGAAGATCATCGCCGGCTCGCCCCGCAGCGGCGACTGGACGCCGTTCTGGACCGCGCGCGACTACGTCAAGGACGCCGGCAAGGTCCGGGCGAGCGTCTTCGCCGCGCAGGGCATGCAGGACCTGAACGTGCGCACCAAGCACTTCGGCCAGTGGTGGAACGCCCTCGCGCAGCACGGCGTGGAGCGCAAGGTGTGGCTGTCCCAGACCGGCCACGTCGACCCGTTCGACTACCGGCGCACTGCCTGGGTGCCCACCCTCCAGCGGTGGTTCGACCACTACCTGCTCGGCGTGGACAACGGCATCGAGCGCGAGCCGATGGCCGACATCGAGCGCACCGTCGACCACTGGACCACCGACAAGGTGTGGCCGCCGTCCGGCACCCACACCAGCACCCTGAACCTCGGCCCGACCGGCGTGAACGGCCTCGGCACCCTCGGCAAGGCGCACACCACCGGCACCGAGTCGTTCACCGACGACCCGAACCTGTGGGAGGAGGACTGGGCGACCGCGGCCGACACCGCCACCCCGGCCAAGGCCGCCTTCACCACCGGCGTGCTCGCCAAGGACCTGCGGATCTCCGGCGGCGGCACGGTCACCGTGACCGCGACCTCCTCCACGTCCAGCGCCCACCTGTCGGCCGTCCTGGTCGACCTCGGCCCGGCGACCATCCGCGACTTCCTCGGCGGCGGGGAGGGCATCACCACCCTGAAGACCCGCTCCTGCTACGGCGAGAGCACCCCCGGTGACAGCGCGTGCTTCCTGGACACCGCCGCCGACACCGAGTCCGTCGACCACACGGTCTTCAGTCGCGGCTGGGCCGACCTCGGCCACTACCAGTCGCTCGCCCACGGCGTGCCGCTCACCCCGGGCAAGCCGTACACGATGACCATCCAGCTGGCCGCCACCGACCACGTGGTGCCCGCAGGGCACCGGCTGGCGCTCATCGTGGCCGGCACCGACGGCGGCCTGATCCTGCCCGCCTCCACCACCCCGACGGTCTCCGTGGACCTGTCGCAGTCCGTGCTGCGGCTGCCGGTCTCCGGCGGCGCCGGCGCGCCGGCGACCGTTCCCGGCGCGGCGACGGCCTCCCCGGCGCACACCCCGGCGCTGCGGCCCGCGGCGCCGGCCCCGCGGTTCACCCCGGCGGCCGAGCTGGGCTGACCCGCCGGATTCCCCGCGGGAACCGGGGCGGCACGCGGCGCGTTCCACTGGGTAGTACGGTGAGGGCGTGGCACGGGCCGCCCCGTCCGCGGCGGGCGGGAGCCAGGGACAGGAGTCGGGGAGATGTCGAATCGCGCGAAGATCGCCATCGGGGGAGTGGCCATCGGCCTCTTCCTCCTCATCTGGCTGCCCTTCTGGGCGGTCGTGCTGATCATCCTGGGCGTCCCGACGGCCGCCTACCTCACTCTCGACCGCTCCCAGCGGCGCCGGCTGCGCCGCGTCAGCCGGCGGCAAATCGGTCGCTGACCTGGCCCGTCCCCCGCTAGGGTGAAGCATCGGGTCAGGGCATCCGATCGAGGGGACGACGCTCCTATGCACAGCGGTTCGGTGATCGCGGTCAGCCGCGACAGCGCGCACCGGTTCAGCAAGCCCAACCAGGACAGCATCCGGCTGCTCGCCGGACTCGGGGTCGAGGGCGACGCCCATCTGGGCGTGACCGTCCAGCACCTGTCCCGTATCGCCAAGGACCCGACGCAGCCCAACCTGCGCCAGGTCCACCTGATCCACGCGGAGCTGTTCGACGACCTCCGCCGCGCCGGCTACGAGGTCGCCCCGGGCGACCTCGGCGAGAACGTCACCACGCGCGGCCTGGACCTGCTGGGCCTGCCCGTGGGCACCCTGCTGCACCTCGGCCCCGACGCCGTCGTGGAGGTCACCGGCCTGCGCAACCCCTGCCTGCAGATCGACCGGTTCCGCAGCGGCCTGCTCAAGCAGGTCGCCGGCCGCGACGAGAGCGGTGCCGTGGTCCGCAAGGGCGGCATCATGGGCGTCGTCCTGACCGGCGGCGAGCTGCGGCCCGGCGACGCCGTCACCGTCGAACTGCCCGCCACCCCGCACCGCCCGCTGGAGCGGGTCTGAGTCGAGAGAGGACCGACGACCAGGTGACCGCCTCCGCAGAGCCGGCCGGGACCATCCGCTCCGTGGCGGCGCTGGCCGCCCACGCCGCCACCGGGCAGCGCGTGAAGTACCTGCACTTCTGGGGGCACCGCCCGCAGCGCGACGGCAGCGCCGGGCCGGGCTGCCTCAGCCAGTGGTGGCCGTCGCCCTTCACCGTCGACGGCGTCGGCTACGCCACGGCGGAGCACTGGATGATGGCCGGCAAGGCCCGGCTGTTCGGCGACGCCGAGGCCGAGCGCAAGGCGGTGGCCGCCGGCCATCCGCGGACCGCCAAGAGCGTCGGCCGCACGGTCCGCGACTTCGACGAGGGGGTCTGGGAGCGCGAGCGGTTCGCGCTGGTCACCGAGGGCAGCGTGCACAAGTTCCGGCAGCACCCCGACCTGCGGGACTATCTGCTCGGCACCGGCAGCCGGGTGCTGGTCGAGGCCAGCCCGATGGACCGGGTGTGGGGCATCGGGCTGGCCGCCGACGACCCGCGGGCCGAGGACCCCGCCGCCTGGCGCGGCCTGAACCTGCTGGGCTTCGCCCTGATGGAGGCACGCGCCCGGCTGGCCGCGGAGACGCCCGGCACCCCCTGAGCGGCCCCGGCCGGAGCCGCCCTCCGGAACGGCAGCCACATGCCTCGCGCCCGCCCGCTGAACGGGCGGGCGCGAGGTGTGCGCGCGGGTCCCGCACTCGCGCGGTACGTGAGCGGGTGCCTCCCTCGGTCCGCGCGGGTGCGCTACTTCAGATACGGCCCGTCGGTGCCGACCTTCCCCGGTGCGGCGTTGGCGCCGCCCAGGTCCAGCACGTACACCCGCATGTCGCCCTTGCCGGGTGCCGCGACCGACAGCGTGCCGCCGGTCACCGTCCGCACGTCACCGGTGACCGCGTCCACGTAGCGGCCGTCCGGGATGCCGCTGAACGTCGCCGCGTCCGTCACCGTCACCAGGGCGAAGCTGTCCACGCCCGAGGCGGCGTCGGTGTACCGGCGCTTGAACGACATGCCGCCGCCGCTCACCCCGTCGGTGCTGTACTGGCCCATCTGCAGGGCGGGGACGGCCCGGCGGATCTGGTTGAGCCGCTGCAGGTGCTTGACCAGCGGTTGCGCGAGGGTGTTCGCCACCTCGCCGGTGGCGCTGCCGACCACGGAGAAGTCCGGTGCGGTCACCGTCCCTTCGAGATGGTCGCCGTAGTACGCCCGCCCGGTCGTCGCCAGCGGGCAGCTGGGCCCGCAGTCGATCGTCTTCCCGGCCTGGAACTGGATCTCCGAGCCGTAGTAGAGCGTCGGGATCCCGCGGAACGTCCACATCAGCGCCATGTTCTCGGCCCACGCGTCCTGCCCGCCGGTGTAGCGCACGCTCGACTTGTTGGGCCCGTAGTCGTGGCTGTCGACGTACACCACGTTGTAGGTGGCGTCGTTCACGGAGTCGTCGGAGTCCTTGCCGTTGGAGAAGGCGTTGTGCGCGTCACCGAAGTTCATGTGCATGCGCATGTCGATGATGTTCATCCCGGAGAACTGGCTGTGGTCCGGGGTGTGGTAGGCGTTGCCGGCCAGGAAGGCGTTGGTGGACGTGGGCTGGTTGCCGGTGCCCAACTGCTCCTCGTAGTTGTACTGGTCGAGGGCCGCCTGGACGTCGTCGGAGGTGTACTCACGGCGCTCCTTCCAGGTGTAGAACTGCGCCGAGTGGTTGACCGAGCCGCGGTTCCACTTGTCGTTGACGAACGCGCCGACCTCGCCGAAGACGAAGAAGTTCTGCGCCTTGTCCGGCCCCCAGTCCTGCAACACCCGCTGCTGGATGGCCGGCAGGAAGCGGCGGTTCCAGGTGACCCGGGGGACGTGCACGGCCGTGTCGACCCGGAAGCCGTCGACGCCCATGTCGATGTACTTGTCGTAGGCGCCGATCAGGTAGTTCTGGACCTCCGGGTTCTCGGTGTTGAAGTCCGCGAGGTCGTCGGCGAGCCAGCACGAACGGGAGTCCTCGCCCTCCCAGTTGCCGATCCAGCACTGGTGGTAGTACTTCGCCGGGAACATGCCCGATGTCGGGCTCGGCCACTGGCAGTTGTAGAGGGTGTACCCCTCGGGACTCTTCTGGCCGGTCGGCTTGCCCCAGTTCATGCAGGTGTTGCCGGCCGGCTCCGCGGTCGACCACAGGTCGCCGTTGTAGTAGGACTTGCCGGTCTGCGGGTCGACGGTCAGCCCGTCGTACGCGAAGCCGTCCTCGGGCTGGTCGTAGTACCAGGACCACTGCGCGTCCCGCACGCCGTACACCGTCGGCACGAACAGTCCCTTGGCGCCCCAGCGCGAGCTGTGGTTGTAGACGACGTCCTGGTAGATCTTGATGCCCTTGGCGTGGGCCGCGTTGATCAGGTCCTGGTACGACGCGCCCGCCGACTCCAGCCGCGGGTCCACCCGGTAGAAGTCCCAGCCGTGGTAGCCGTGGTAGTCGTAGTCGCTGCGGTTGAGCACCACCGGCGTGATCCAGATCGCGGAGAAGCCCAGGGCCTTGATGTAGTCGAGCTTCTGGACCAGGCCCTTGAAGTCGCCGCGGAACATGGGGTCGTGGTTGGCGGCGTTGCCGGAGGCCACGTCCTGGTTGCCGCCGCGGTCGTTGGAGGTGTCACCGTCGTAGAAGCGGGCGGTGAGCACGAAGTAGATCGGGTCCTTGCGCGGGTCGGTGCCGAGCATCGTCCCCGGTGCGGCGGGCGGCGGCGCGCTGCCCGTCGTCGCAGTCACCGGGGCCGACGCGTCGGAGACGTTGCCCGCCGCGTCCAGCGCGACGACGGTGTACGTGTAGGTGGTCAGCGCCTCCAGCCCGGACTCGGTGAAGACGGTGGAGGCCACGCTGGTGACGACCGTCCCCTTGGTGCCGCCGGTGCGGGTCACCCGGTACCCGGTGACCCCCGTGTCGTCGGTCGACGGGTCCCAGGAGAGCACCACCGAGGTGTCCGTGGCGGTGGCGTGCACCGCCGAGGGCGGTGTCGGCGGGGTCGTGTCGGGCACCACGGCGGCGCACGGATCGGTGGCGCCGGCCGTCACCACGGTGTCCTTCACGGTGCTGGTGCCGGCGGACAGCGCGTAGTTGGCGCCGTTGTTGTTGTCCCAGACGCCGTTGCCGTTGTTGAAGGTGGCGGCCAGCCCGGTCGCGCCCTGCAGGTCCACGGTTTTCTTCACCCAGCCCGCGCAGGCCGGTTCCATGCCCACGCCGGGCACGGCCGTCCACGCCTGGCCGGTCGGCGCGTAGTGCAGGTTGACGGTGGTCCAGCCGACGGTGGCCGTGGAGTAGAACACGGTCGCCGACGTGGTGGCCGGCGGCGGGTCGGTCGTGCCGCCCGCGCACGGGTCGCTGTGCGCGACCACCCCGTCCTTGACGGTGATGGTGCCGGTGCCCAGCGCGTAGTTGTGGCCGCCGTTGTTGTCCCACGTGCCCTGGCCGTTGTTGAAGGTGGCCTGCCAGGTGGTGGCGGTGCCGAGGTCGACGGTCTTCTTCACCCAGCCGGTGCACGCGGCGTCCATCGGCACGCCGGGCACCGCCGTCCAGCTGCCGCCGTCCGGCGCCCAGTGCAGGTTGTAAGCGGGCCAGTTGGCGGAGGCGGTCGAATAGAAGACGGTGGCGGTGTTCGAGGCGGCCGCCTCGGCGTGCGCCGGTCCGGTGGCCAGCGCCGGCAGCAGCGCGGCCAGCAGGCCGGTGACGAGGACGAGGACGGCGGTCGCGGCGCGGGGCCGGTGCCGGGTGCGGTGGCGCGTCGGGAGATGCATGGGGGGACTCCTCGGACGGGGCCGCGGGTGCGGCCGGTGCGGGGATGCCGTCCCTTCCGCGCGCCACGGAGCGAACAGCCGTACTTCTTGCGCAAGTTGCTGCAAGAACCTTCGTGAGGGTACTGGGACACGCGAGTGCGGTAAAGGGTTCTCACAGGGAGGGGCCGCGGCGCCGCCCGTAGAGTGCCTCGGGGACACGCCTGCGCGGACCGGAGGTGGACCGCAGCGTGGGCGGACGCCCGCGCCTGCCTCAGCACGCCGACCCGTACACGAAGGGAAGCCGCGGGACATGACGGAGCGTCTGGTGGTCATCGGCGGCGACGCCGCGGGGATGTCGGCGGCCTCCCAGGCCCGCCGCCGCAGGCCCGCGGGCGACCTGGAGATCGTCGCCTTCGAACGCGGCCGCCACACCTCCTACTCCGCGTGCGGCATCCCGTACTGGATCGGCGGCACCGTCTCCGGCCCCGACGCGCTCGTCGCCAGGACGGCCGCCGAGCACCGCGAGCGCGGGATCGCGCTGCGGCTGGGCACCGAGGTGACCGAGATCGACCCGGCCCGCGGCCGCGTGCGCAGCCGGGACGCCGACGGCCGCGAGGAGTGGACCTCCTACGACCACCTGGTGATCGGCACCGGCGCGGTGCCGATCCGTCCGCCGCTGCCCGGCATCGACGCCCCCGGTGTCCTCGGAGTGCAGACGCTCGACGACGGCGAGGCGGCGCTGGCCGCCCTCGACCGCGGCGGGGTGCGGCGCGCGGTGGTGGTCGGCGGCGGCTACATCGGCGTGGAGATGGCCGAGGCGATGCTGCGGCACGGCCTGGAGGTCACCCTCGTCGACCGCAACGACCAGCCGATGAGCACCCTGGACCCCGACATGGGCCGCCTGGTCCGCGAGGAACTGGAGGGTCTCGGCGTGCCCGTCGCCTCCGGCGCCGCGGTCCGCGAGGTGCTCACCGGCCCGGACGGCCGGGTGCGGGCGGTCGCCACCGACGGCGCCGAGTATCCCGCCGACCTCGTGGTGCTGGGCCTGGGCGTGCGTCCCGCCACCGACCTGGCGCGGGCCGCCGGCCTCCCGCTCGGCGCGGCCGGCGGCCTGCTCACCGACCGCGCCATGCGGGTGCGCGGCTGCGAGCGGCTGTGGGCCGGCGGGGACTGCGTGGAGGTGCTGAACCTGGTCTCCGGCGCCGAACAGCACGTGCCGCTCGGCACCCACGCCAACAAGCACGGCCGGATCATCGGCACCAACATCGGCGGCGGATACGCCACCTTCCCCGGGGTCGTGGGCACCGCGGTGAGCAAGGTCTGCGCGGTGGAGATCGCCAGGACCGGGCTGAAGGAGTCCCAGGCCCGTGCCGCCGGCCTGCGGTTCGTGACGGCGGTCGTCGAGTCCACCAGCCGCGCCGGGTACTACCCCGACGCCGGTCTGATGACGGTCAAGATGATCGCGGAACGCGGCACCGGGCGGCTGCTCGGCCTGCAGATCGTCGGCCGGGAGGGCGCGGCCAAGCGCGTCGACGTCGGCGCCGTCGCCCTCACCGCGGGCATGACCGTGGACCAGATGATCGACCTGGACCTCGGGTACGCGCCCCCGTTCTCCCCGGTCTGGGACCCGGTCCTGGTCGCGGCCCGCAAGGCCGCGGAAGCGGTGGCGGCGGACCTGCGCCGGGGGTGAAGGCGGACTTCGCCGGGGCGCGGAGTGCCCGGGCCGCGGGCGCGGGCGCGGCGGGCGGGTTCCGCAGGTGACCTCGGCGGCCCGCGTTTCGGTCGGGCCGGTCCCGGGTGCGCGGGGGAGATGGGGCGGCGGGAGCCGTCAGGGTGCGGCTGTTGCGGTCGGGCTGGCCCGGCCTCCCTTGGTGAGGTGCGGGGGTCGGAGCGGTCGTGTCGGTCGGGCCGGCCACGACGTGGGCGGGGGAGGTGCGTTGGCGGGAGCGGTCAGGGTGCGACTGCTTCGGTCAGGCGAGCCCCGCCTGCGCCGGGAGGCGCGGAGGCCGGAGCGGTCAGGGTGCCGTCGCGCCGGCCCCGTGTCCGCCGGATCGGTGCGGTGGTCGGAGCGGTCGTGTCGGTCGGGCTGGCCACGACGTGGGCGGGGGAGGCGCGGTGGCGGGAGCGGGCAGGGTGCGGCTGTTCCGGTCAGGCGGGCCCTGCCTGCGCCGGGTAGGTGCAGAGGCGGGAACGGTCAGGGTGCGGCCGTGTCGGTCGGCCCGGCGTGTGCCGGGGGAGGT
>WRCZ01000119.1 GCA_009783685.1 Actinomycetes bacterium | reverse complement strand
GCCGGCGGCCTCGACCGCGGCGGGGTCGACGGCGGCGACCGGGACGCGGCCGTGCAGGGCGTCGCGCAGCGTGTCGTGGGCGAGGGCGGTCAGCACGCCCCGGGCGGTGGCCTCCTCGGGGGTGCGGCCGGCTCCGGTGCCCGCGGAGGTGGGCTCGACGATCCGGTCGCGGTTGTACGGCCCGAACGGCCGCAGCGCGGCGGCGGGGACGAGGACGGTCTCGCCGCCGAGCAGCGAGCCGGCCGTGCACCACGCGGGGACGTCGCGGACGTCCAGCCCGGACGCGGTGGACAGCGCCGCCGGTTCGACGGCGGTCCACTTGCCGCGGGCGGCGTCCAGCGCGGTGCCGGTCAGCACCTCGGGCAGCGGCACCACGTGCTCGGCGTACACCTCGGCCGCCCGGCCGAGCGCCCGCAGCCGCGCGCCGGCCACGTGGTGGACGTCGAACGCGGTCACCGACCGCCCGGCCCCGTGCCCGGTGCTCAGCGCCACGGTGCTGACCTTCAGCGGCGTCTGCGCCCACACCTCGTCGTCGAACGACCGGAAGACGCCCGCGGCGGGCTGCACCAGCACCGACCGGTCGGTGATCTCGGCGAGCGCCGCCTTGGCGGCGTCCTCCTCGGCGGGCTCCGCGCCCTCGGCCTGCTCCGCCACGGCCTGGGTCGTCGCCGACTCGGCGTCCAGCGCGGCCAGTTGGGGCACCTGGAGGGCAGTGGCGGGCGGCGCGGCGCAGCGCGGGCAGGCGGGGTGCGGCAGCAGCGGCTCGGCGACGGTGTCGAGCGAGTCGAGGTTCTGGACGACGAGTTGCCCGCGGGTCTCGGCCGGCAGCGCGCCGGTGGTGAGGCGGAACACCTCGTAGCCCAGCAGGTTGCCGAGCATCGCGGCGACCGGGCCGCGTGCCGTGCCGGACACGGGCCGGGGCGCGCCGGGGGCCAGCGCGCTCCACAGGTCGGCGGCGTGGGCGGGGTCGCCGTTGGCGCCCAGGCGCAGCGCGGCGCAGTTCCAGCAGCCGGTGGAGTCCTCGGCGGTGAGCGGCCCGACGACCATGGACCCGCCGAACTCCCAGGCGGGGACCAGCATCCGGCCGGCCGGGACGGCGGCGGCCAGCGCCGCGGCCTGCCGGGCCGCCTGCGCGCCGGTGACCAGCACGACGTCGTAGCCGTCCAGGTCCCCCCAGCCGAACTCGCCCTGTGCCGCGCCGGGTTCGAGGATGCCCAGGGTCACCTGGCAGTCGTCGCCGGCCAGTGCGGCGGCCTCGTCGCGCACCTCGTCGAAGCGGTTGGCCGGGGTGTCGATCCCGGCGGGGACGGCGACGGACGCGCAGCCGTTGCGGATCAGCGACAGCGCGGCCCAGCGCGCCACCTGGTCGTCGCCGAGGACGGCCACGCGGCTGGTGCGGAAGCGCAGGAAGCGCTCGGCGGCGCCGTCGGTGTAGTGGTCGATGTAGTCGATCTGCGGTGCGAACCGGCGGGCCACGGCGGGCTCGGGGGCCGGGGACTCCAGGGCCGCGGGCACCGCGTCCCGGGCGAAGCCACGCGCGTAGAGCGTGCTCACGAGCCGGGTCACCATGTCGCGCTGCTTGGTGCCGAGCCCCTGGCAGAGCCCGGCGACCGTGGTGTCGCCGGTCAGGTGCGGCACGATCAGCGACGCGAAGCGGTACGCGGAGGGCATGACCACGCTGAACCCGCCGCGGGCGTTGTGGAAGTGGACGCCGTTGGGCGTCTGCGTGTAGAGCACGTCGCGCCTGATGCGGGGCCGGGTCTCGGCGATCTTCGCGTAGGCCGCGTCGGCCGCGCGCGCCGCGTCGGCCGCCGGGGCCGGGGCGGCGCCGTTCGCCGGGTTCGCCGTGGTCGCCGTGTCCGGTGACACCATGTCGTTCACGCCTCCGTCGGGTGCAGGTCCACGGCGCCGTGCCGGGGTGAGGGGGTGGTGGTGTGGGCGTTCCTCGCGGTGCGGGCGCCGACGCCCTCCGCGGCGGCCGCACGGGCGAAGGCCCGCAGGAGTTCGTGCATGCGGTAGTGGCCGCGCGGGCCTTCCTGGAGCAGCCCGGCGCCGACCAGGCGGTCCAGGACGCCCTCGCCGCTGATCAGCGGGCCGTCGGCCGCGTCCGCCGCGCCGTCGCCGCGGAGGGCGGGCGGCGCCTCGCCGGCCGGGGAGGCCCGGCCCGCGGCGGAACCCGGGTCCGCTCCCGGCGCGGTTCCGGGACCGCCCCCGGAGCGGGGGGCGCCGGCGGGCGCGGGGTCGGCCGGGGGCGGGGCGGGGGTCTGGGCCGTTGGCTGCGCGGGGTCGCCGCCGCGCAGGATCTCCAACTCCAGGCGCTGGAGGGCGGGTCCGGGGTCCACGCCGAGATGCTCGGCGAGGTGGTCCTTGGTCTTGCGGTACTCGGAGAGCGCCTCGGCGCGCCGTCCGGCCCGGTGCAGGGCTTCCATGAGCTGTTCGGTGAACCGCTCGTGCAGCGGGTGGGCGCGGGCCGTGGGCCAGATCTCGGCGAGCGCCTCCCGATGCCGGCCGCATGCCAGTTCGAGGTCGAAGACCCGCTCGATGGCCCGCAGCCACTCCTCCTTGAGCCGCGGCACCTCGTCGCGGTGCAGCAGATCGGAATGGACATTGGCCATGAGCGGAGGCTTCCACAGGGCCAGTGCTGCGCGGAGCAGCCGTAATTCGGTGTCCGGGTCGCCGGCCGAATAGGCCCGGACCAGGAGCTCCCGGAACTCGACGAGATCGAGGGTCTCCGCGTCCGCCGTCAGGCGGTAACCGCCGGGAACAGCCTCGATCGCGTTTCCGGCCACTCCGTATTTACTGAACAAACGGCGAAGCCGCAGGACACAGCTATGCAAAGCGGGTTTCGCCTGAGCCGGCGTCTCCTCGCCCCAGATAACGCGCTGAAGGAATTCCGTGGAGACCGCGGAATTCGCGTGCAATAACAATGCGGCGAGCAGGGCCGCGGGCCTGGACGGTTGCAGGGCGACGGAGTCGCGGCCGTCGGTGACGGTCAGCAGGCCGAGCACGGTGAACCGGGTACGCCGGCCCCGCGACGCCGCCTCGACGGCATCCGCCGAGGTCAACACGGCGTTCTCGGTCGTATCCGCACGGCTGGCGCGCGCTTTCGACCCCACCACATACGTCACCGTCCCCGTAAGCCCCGTATGACCGCTGGATGCGTCGCAATGGTGCACCGAGCAGGCCTACAGGACCCACCGGCGATCGGGATCGACAGTACGGCAGGGCCTATACCTTGTCCAGAGCAAAGAGGGCCCCAACTTGCGTCGGCACCACCACCCCGATGGTAAGCAAACGGACATTCTTCGCAGTATTACGCCAGTGTGAATGTCGATTTTCCGGAGGGCACCGACCCGCGACCTTTCTTTTGACCTCGTGATCGCGTTGAAGAACTGGTCGCGGAAAGGTTTGACAGAGGGATCCGGGGGTTTACCCGGACGTCGCCGGGACGCGCTTGGCACGACACCGCGCACGGCCGGGTCCGGCCACAGGCGGAACCCGCCCCGACCCCGCGCCGACCGGCTCCCGGTCCTGCACACGATCCGGCCGGCCCGGACGCCGCCACCTGCTCTCGCGCGCTCCGGTGGGCACTTGACAGCGTGCGCCAGCCTGATTCACTGTTCCACAAGACAGAAACCAACTTCCACATTATGGAAGTCGCCTAGGAAGGGGCGCACTCTCGTGAGCTTCACCGACGCGCGCTTCGATGTGAACCTCTCCCTGCTGTTCACCGAACTGCCGCTGCTGGAACGCCCGGCCGCCGCGGCCGCGGCCGGCTTCGACGCCGTCGAGCTGTGGTGGCCCTGGGTCGACGACCCCACGCCGGACAAGGCCGTCCTCGACGGGCTGCGCTCGGCGCTGGAGGCGGCCGGCACCCGGCTGGTGGGCCTGAACTTCTACGCGGGGCAGCTGCCCGGACCCGACCGCGGCGCCCTCTCCCTGCCCGGCGCCGAGTCCGAGCGGTTCCGGGCGAACGTCCCGGTGGCCGCGGAGTTCGCCGCGTCCGTCGGCTGCCCGGCGCTCAACGCCCTGTACGGGAACCGGGTCGACGGCGTCGATCCCGCCGAGCAGGACGAACTGGCCCTGGAGAACCTGGTGTTCGCCGCGCGGGCGGCGAGCGAGGCCGGCGCGGTGCTGCTCGTCGAGGCGCTCAACGCGCCGGAGTCGCCGCGCTACCCGCTGGTCAGCGCCGAGTCGGCGGTCGAGGTGGTGGACCGGGTGAACGCGGCCACCGGCCTGGACAACGCGCGCTTCCTGCTCGACCTCTACCACCTGTCCATGAACGGCGAGGACCTCCCGTCGGTGGTCGAGCGGTTCGCCGCGCGCACCGGGCACGTCCAGATCGCCGACAACCCCGGTCGCGGCGCGCCGGGCACCGGCACCCTCCCGCTGGCCGAACTCCTGGGGCAGCTGCGGGCGTCGGGGTACACCGGCTGGACCGGCCTGGAGTACAAGCCGTCCGCCGGCGGCAGCGCGGCGAGCTTCGGCTGGCGCCCCTGACCGCGGATTTCTCCCGCCCCAGAACTCCCCCTGAGAGGAACTCATGAGCACCAACCTCCCCAAGGTCGCCTGGATCGGGCTCGGGATCATGGGGTCGCCCATGGCCGAGAACCTGATCCGCGCCGGGTACCGGGTCACCGGATACACCCTGGAAGCGGAGAAGCTGGAACGGCTGGCCGCGCACGGGGGAACGGCCGCCTCGTCGATCGCCGAGGCGGTGCGGGACGCGGACGTCATCGTCACGATGGTGCCGGCCTCCCCGCAGGTGGAGGCCGTCGCCTACGGCCCGGACGGCGTGCTGGAGAACGCCCGGCCGGGCGCGCTGCTGATCGACACCTCCTCGATCACCCCGCAGACCTCGATCGACCTGGCGAAGGCCGCCGCGGCCAAGGGGATCCGGGTGCTGGACGCGCCGGTCTCCGGTGGCGAGGCCGGCGCGATCGAGGCCGTGCTGTCCATCATGGTCGGCGGCGAGCAGGCCGACTTCGACGCGGCCAGGCCGCTGCTCGACGTGCTCGGCAGGACGGTCGTGCGGTGCGGCCCGCACGGGTCCGGCCAGACCGTGAAGGCCGCCAACCAGCTGATCGTCGCGGTGAACATCCAGGCGTGCGCGGAGGCGGTGGTCTTCCTGGAGAAGTCCGGCGTGGACCTGGCCGCGGCCCTGGAGGTGCTGAACGGCGGGCTGGCCGGCTCCACCGTGCTGACCCGCAAGAAGGACAACTTCCTGCACCGCGCGTTCGCGCCGGGCTTCCGGATCGACCTGCACCACAAGGACATGGGCATCGTCACCGACGCGGCCCGCTCGGTGGGCGCCGCCCTCCCGGTCGGCGCGGTCGTGGCCGACCTCGTCGCGTCGCTGCGCGCGCAGGGCGACGGCGGCCTCGACCACTCGGCGCTGCTGCGCGGGGTGGAGCGGCTGTCGGGCCTGCCGGTCAAGGACTGAGCGGGCCCACCCGAACGCCGCCCGGCGGTGCGTGACAGTCCTGTCGCGCCAAGACGCACCGCCGGGCGGATCGCACGACCCGCGCCGTCCGGACTTCTGAGGGGTGGTCGGGACGGCGCGGGTCACGGTCTGTCCCGAACCCGGCACACGGACCTGAGCTTCCTGCACTATGGGTGCAGACACGCCGCGTCCCGCCCGGGCCTCCCGCCCGCTCGCCGCGCGGCTCAAGGCGTCGCGCCCGACCGGGAGTTCGATCCATGGCAGAGAGCGTGCTGGTGCGCTGTCCGGCCTGCGGGCAGGAGCACCGCTACACCGCCCCGACGTTCCCGTGCGCCTGCGGGGCACCGCTCGCACCCCCGGTGCTGGTCGGCGGGGTGCCCGTCGAGGTGCTCCACCGGTCATGGGACGACTCCTGGGTACGGCTGCGCTGCCCGGACTGCGGGCGCGCCGACCACTGGCCGCAGCCGGAGTTCGACTGCGCCTGCGGGGCGCTGGTGCGGCTGCCGGTCAACGGCGAGTCCGGGCTGACCGCCGGGGACGCGGGCGCGCTCCCGCCGCGGCCCGGCGCCGCGCCGGTCCCGGCCGGTCAGGCCCCGCCGCCGCCCACCGACCGGCCGCCGTTCCGGCCGGTGACCATCCGCACCGCGCGGGACGCGCTGACCGCGGCCGCGCAGTACCTGAAGTGGCTGGGCTTCGCCGGGGTGCGACTGGCCGGCGACCGCAGCGCCAACGGCATCGACCTGCGCGGCGACCGGCTGGTCGCACAGGTCGACCCGACGACGCTGCCGACACCGCTGCGCGACGTCGAGTGCCTGTGGCTGAACTGCGCGAACGAGGACGCCACCGGGGCGTTCTTCTCGCTGGCCGGCTACGCCCACGACGCGCGCCTGCGCGCCGACCAGTTGGGGGTGCCGCTGTTCGTGATGGACCTGACCGGCACCCCGCAGCCCGTCAACGACGCGGCCGACGACCTGATCAGACGCGGGCCCGCCGTCAACCCCTGAGCCCCGCACCGCAGTTCCCGGCTCCTCCTCCTCGCCGTTCCCGGCTCCCTCACCGCCGCCCCCGCTCCCCCTCGCGCCCGGCCGCACTCCGCGGACCGGGCGCTGCCGTGTGCGCCGGAGTCCCCATCGCCCGCGCGCCGGGCGGCCCTTGACGCCTGCCGCGACCCGACCTATGTTCCTTCCATATAGCAGAACATGATTTCCGCATAGTGGAAGTAGCTAGGCGGAAGGCAGCTTGCGAGAGGGAGTCCCCATGCCTCGAATGACCGCCGCCCGCGCCGCCGTGGAGATCCTCGAACGGGAGGGCGTCGAGGTCGCGTTCGGCGTGCCCGGCGCCGCGATCAACCCCTTCTACGCGGCCCTGAAGACGCACGGCGGCATCCGGCACACGCTGGCCCGCCACGTCGAGGGCGCCTCGCACATGGCCGAGGGCTACACCCGCGCCCGCCCGGGCAACATCGGCGTGTGCATCGGCACGTCGGGCCCGGCCGGCACCGACATGATCACCGGCCTGTACTCGGCGACCGGCGACTCCGTCCCGATCCTGTGCATCACCGGCCAGGCGCCGACCGCGGTGCTCCACAAGGAGGACTTCCAGGCGGTCGACATCGCCGCCGTCGCCGGCCCGGTCACCAAGAAGGCGACCACCGTGCTGGAGGCCGCGCAGGTGCCGGGCGTCTTCCAGCAGGCGTTCCACCTGATGCGCTCGGGACGCCCCGGTCCGGTGCTGATCGACCTGCCGATCGACGTGCAGCAGACCGAGATCGAGTTCGACCCCGAGACGTACCAGCCGCTGCCGGTGTACAAGCCGGCCGCCTCACGCGCCCAGATCGAGAAGGCGCTGGGGTACCTGCTGGCCGCCGAGCGCCCGCTGATCGTGGCCGGCGGCGGCGTGATCAACGCCGACGCGGCCGATCTGCTGGTGGAGTTCGCCGAGATCACCGGCACCCCGGTGGTGCCGACGCTGATGGGCTGGGGCGCGATCCCTGACGACCACCGGCTCAACGCCGGCATGGTCGGGCTCCAGACCTCGCACCGCTACGGCAACGCGACGTTCCTGGAGTCGGACTTCGTGCTCGGCATCGGCAACCGCTGGGCCAACCGCCACACCGGCTACAAGCTCGACGTCTACCGACGCGGCCGCACCTTCGTGCACGTCGACGTCGAGCCCACCCAGATCGGCAGGATCTTCCCGCCGGACTACGGCATCACCTCCGACGCCCGGGCCGCGCTCGCGCTCTTCGTCGAGGTCGCCCGGGAGTTGAAGGCCGCGGGCCGGCTGCCGGACCGCGAGGAGTGGATCGCCGCGCACCTGGAGCGCAAGGCCACCCTGCAGCGCCGCACCCACTTCGACGACATCCCGATGAAGCCGCAGCGGGTGTACGAGGAGATGAACCGCGCGTTCGGCCCGGAGACCCGGTACGTCACCACGATCGGCCTGTCCCAGATCGCCGGCGCCCAGCTGCTGCACGTCCACCGGCCGCGGCACTGGATCAACTGCGGCCAGGCCGGCCCGCTCGGCTGGACCGTGCCCGCCGCGCTCGGCGTCGCCGTCGCCGACCCGGACGCCCCGGTGGTGGCGCTGTCCGGGGACTACGACTTCCAGTTCATGATCGAGGAGCTGGCGGTCGGCGCCCAGCACCGCATCCCCTACGTGCACGTGCTGGTCAACAACGCGTACCTGGGCCTGATCCGGCAGGCCCAGATCGGCCTGGACATGGACTTCCAGGTCAACCTGGAGTTCGAGAACCTCAACTCCCCCGAGATCGGCGTCTACGGCGTCGACCACGTCAAGGTCGCCGAGGGCCTGGGCTGCAAGGCGATCCGGGTCACCGACCCGGCGGAGCTGGGCGCCGCCTTCGAGCAGGCGCAGAAGCTGGCGGCCGAGCACCGGGTGCCGGTCGTGGTGGAGGCGGTCCTGGAGCGGATCACCAACATCGCGATGTCCACCACCGCCGACATCTCCGACGTCCGCGAGTTCGAGGAGCTCGCCACCGCGCCCGGCCACGCCCCGACCGCGATCATCCCGCTGCGCTGAAGTCCTCCCGCAACTCCACCTTGCGGACCTTGCCGCTGACCGTCATCGGGAAGGCGTCGAGGATCCGCAGGTGGCGCGGCACCTTGAAGTGGGCGAGCTGCCCGGCGCAGAACTCCGCGATCTCCTCCAGGGTCGGCGGGTCGGCCGGGTCGCGCGGGATCACGCAGGCCAGGATCTCCTCGCCGTACCGCTCGTCGGGCACGCCGACCACCTGCACGTCGGAGATCTTGGGGTGGGCGTAGAGGAACTCCTCGACCTCCCGCGGGTAGACGTTCTCGCCGCCGCGGATGATCATGTCCTTGATCCGGCCGACGACGGCGAGGTACCCGTCGTCCCGCATCACCGCCAGGTCACCGGTGTGCATCCACCGCGCGGCGTCCACCGCCTCCGCGGTGCGCTCCGGCTCGTCCCAGTAGCCGAGCATCACCGAGTAGCCGCGGGTGCACAGTTCCCCCGCGGTGCCGCGCGGCACGGTGACGCCCTCGACCGGGTCCACCACCTTCACCTCGATGTGCGGCAGCACCCGGCCCACGGTCGCGGTGCGGCGCTCCAGGTCGTCCTCGCGACGGGTCTGGGCGGAGACCGGCGAGGTCTCGGTCATCCCGTAGCAGATGGACACCTCGGCCATGTGCATCTCGGCCATCACCCGCTTCATCACCTCCACCGGGCACGGCGAGCCCGCCATGATCCCGGTGCGCAGCGAGGTCAGGTCGTACGACGCGAAGTCGGGCAGGCCGAGTTCGGCGATGAACATCGTCGGCACCCCGTACAGCGAGGTGCAGCGCTCCTGCTGGACCGCGCGCAGCGTGGCCGCCGGGTCGAACGCCGGCGCGGGGATGACGATGCAGGCGCCGTGCGAGGTGGCGCCGAGGTTGCCCATGACCATGCCAAAACAGTGATAAAACGGCACCGGCAGGCAGACCCGGTCCTGCTCGGTGTAGCCGACGGTGTCGCCCACGAAGTAGCCGTTGTTGAGGATGTTGTGGTGCGAGAGGGTCGCGCCCTTGGGGAACCCGGTGGTGCCCGAGGTGTACTGGATGTTGACCGGCTCGTCGCAGTGCAGCCCCGCCTCGACCGCCGCCAGGAAGCCCTCGTCCAACTCCGTGCCCGCGGCGGCCAGACGGTCCCACGACGGGTCGCCGATGTGCACGACCTCCCGCAACTGCGGGCAGTTGCCGCGCACTTCGGCGGCCATCGCCCGGTAGTCGCTGCTGCGGTACTCGGTCGAGGCGATCAGCACGCCGACGCCGGCCTGGTTGAGCACGAACTCCAGCTCGTGCAGCCGGTAGGCCGGGTTGATGTTCACCATGATCGCGCCGAGCCGGGCGGTGGCGTACTGCACCATGACCCACTCGGGGCAGTTCAGCGCCCAGATGCCCACCCGGTCGCCCTTGGCGACCCCGGACGCGGCGAGCCCGCGGGCCAGCGCGGCGACCGCGGCCCCGAACTCGGCGTAGGTCCAGCGCCGTCCGCTGGGGACGTCCACCAGCGCGTCACGGTCCGGATGGGCGGCGATCGCCCGGTCCAGGTTGAGACCTATGGTCTCCCCCAGCAGCGGGACGCCGCCCGTGCCGTGCGCGTACGACGGCTCCCCGGCGCCGGACGTGCCGGCCGCGCCGGTCGCACCGGCAGGTCCGCTCACCGGAAGTCCTCCTCGTGGAACTCCTGGCTGCCGTCGTGCATGGTCGCTTCGCGCAGCTGCACCCGGCGGATCTTGCCCGACACCGTCTTCGGCAGCTCGGCGAACTCCAGCCGCCGGATCCGCTTGTAGGGCGCGAGCACGGCACGGGAGTGCGCGAAGATCGCCTTCGCGGTCTCGCCGTCGGGCGCCCAGCCCTCGGCGAGCACCACGTACGCCTTGGGCACCGACAGCCGCACCTCGTCCGGCGCGGGCACCACGGCCGCCTCGGCGACCGCCTCGTGCTCCAGCAGCGCGCTCTCCAGCTCGAACGGGGAGATCTTGTAGTCCGAGGACTTGAAGACGTCGTCGGCCCGCCCGACGTACGTGATGTAGCCGTCGGCGTCCCGGCTGCCGATGTCGCCGGTGCGGTAGTAGCCGCCGCCCATCGCCTCCTCGGTGAGGTCCGGCGCCCCGGCGTACCCGGTCATCAGCCCGACCGGCCGCTCGCTCAGGTCCAGGCAGATCTCGCCCTCGTTGCCGGGCACACCGCTGACCGGGTCGATCAGGGTGACCGTGTAGCCGGGCGTGGGCCGGCCCATGGAGCCGGGCTTCACCTGCTGGCCGGGGGTGTTGGCGACCTGGACGGCGGTCTCGGTCTGCCCGAACCCGTCGCGGATGACGACGCCCCAGTGGCGCCTGACGTGCTCGATGACCTCGGGGTTGAGCGGCTCGCCCGCGGCCACCGCGGCCTTGGGCGGCGTGGCCAGTGCGGACAGGTCGGCCTGGATGAGCATCCGCCACACGGTCGGGGGCGCGCAGAAACTCGTCACCTTCGCGCGGTCCATCGCCGCCATCAGCGCGCCCGCGTCGAACCGCGTGTAGTTGTGGACGAAGACCGTCGCCTCGGCGTTCCAGGGCGCGAACAGGCTGGACCAGGCGTGCTTGGCCCAGCCGGGCGACGAGATGTTCAGGTGCACGTCGCCGGGGCGCAGGCCGATCCAGTACATCGTGGCCAGGTGCCCGGCCGGGTAGGACAGGTGGGTGTGCTCGACCAGCTTCGGCTTCGCGGTGGTGCCCGAGGTGAAGTACAGCATCAGCGGATCGTCCGAACGGGTGACGCCGTCGGGCGTGAAGCCGGGCTCGGCCCCGTACGCCTCCTCGTAGGCGAGCCACCCCTCGGGAGCGCCGCCGACCGCGATCCGGGTGTAGTCGCCGGGTACGTCGGCGAACTTCGCGGCGTCCGCGGACCTGACGACGGCGTGCCGCACCCCGCCGCGCTCCACCCGGTCGCGCAGGTCGGCCGGGCCCAGCAGCGGCGTCGCGGGGATCACCACGGCCCGCAGCTTCATCGCGGCCAGCGCGGTCTCCCACTGCTCGACCTGGTTGCCCAGCATCAGCAGCACCCGGTCGCCGGCCCGCACGCCCCGGGCCCGCAGCCAGTTGGCGACGCGGGACGAGCGCTCGGCCATCTCCCGGTAGGAGACCCGGATCTCGCTCCCGTCCTCCTCCACGATCCACAGCGCGGGCCTGGCGCCGGTCTCCGGCTCGGCCGCGACCACGTCGAACCAGTCGAGCGCCCAGTTGAAGCTGTCGGGCCGAGGCCAGCGGAATCCGTCGCGGGCAGCCGTATAGTCCTCCCGATGCCGTAGCAGGAAGTCCCTGGCGGTGCGGAAATCCGCAGTCGCCTCCGATGCCGCCATGTGCCCTCCTCGTGTACGGCCCCTGAGTAGCATCGTGCGTGAGTGACGTGGGTCTCACTACCCCCGGACGGGGGTGAGGGGGTGTGGAGCGTGGAGGCGGTGCGCGGCGAATCGGTCGAGGTCCGGGCGGCGCTGCTGCGGATGCGCAGGTCGGGGCTGCTCCCGGTGGCCTTCGGCGGCCTGGTCCCGGTCTCCGGCACCCCCGGGCAGCCCCAGGTGCCCGGACGGGCGTTCCGCATCACCGAGCTCTCCGGCACCGGCGGCGACTCCCTGCGGGGCCTCGGCATCACCACCGGCAACGGCCTGGGCGGCAAGGCGCTGGCGATGGCCCGCCCCTACGCCGTCACCGACTACCGCATCTCCCGGGTGATCAGCCACGAGTACGACGCCGCGGTGGCCGCCGAGGGCCTGCGGTCGGTCCTCGCAGTGCCGATCGTGGTGCACCGGCGGGTGCGCGGGGTGCTGTACGGGGCGCTGCGCCAGCCGTACGCGCTGGGCGACCGCCCGCTGACCGTCGCCCAGGACGCGGTCCGCGAGCTGTAGCAGGCCCTGGCCGTCAGGGACGAGGCGCACCGGCTGCTGTCCTACGCCCTGCAGCCGGTGGCCGGCGACCGGCGGGCCTGGGAGGAGGTGC
>WRCZ01000118.1 GCA_009783685.1 Actinomycetes bacterium | reverse complement strand
TCAGCTCAGGTCGATCCCCGGGTACAGCGGGAAGCCCGCCAGCAGGTCCGCCGCACGGCGGGCGACCTGGTCGGCCACCGCGGCGTCCAGCAGGTGATGGGCCTTCGACAGGCCGCCCTTGGGCGCCGGAGCCGCCGACGTGGCCGCCAGTACCGTGTCGATCAGCCCGGCGATCTCGTCCATCTCCGCGGCCCCGAGGCCGCGGGTGGTCAGCGCCGGGGTGCCGATGCGGATGCCCGAGGTGTACCAGGCGCCGTTCGGGTCCTGCGGGATCGCGTTGCGGTTGGTGACGACGCCCGCCTCCAGCAGCGCCGCCTCCGCCTGACGGCCCGTCAGGCCGTAACCGGAGACGTCGATCAGCACCAGGTGGTTGTCGGTGCCGCCGGTGACCAGCCGCGCGCCGCGCTTGAGCAGGCCCTCGGCGAGCGCCCGAGCGTTGTCCACGATCGCCTGCGCGTAGCCGGCGAACTCCGGGCGCGCCGCCTCCGCGAGCGCCACCGCCTTCGCCGCCATCACGTGCGGCAGCGGGCCGCCGAGCACCATCGGGCAGCCGCGGTCGACGTGCTCGGCCAGTTCCGCGTCGCACATCACCAGGCCGCCGCGCGGACCGCGCAGCGACTTGTGCGTGGTGGTCGTGACGATGTTGGCGTGCGGCACCGGGTCGAAGTCGCCGGTCAGCACCTTGCCCGCGACCAGGCCCGCGAAGTGCGCCATGTCGACCATCAGCGTGGCGCCGACCTCGTCGGCGATCTCCCGCATGATCCGGAAGTTGACCAGCCGCGGGTACGCCGAGTAGCCCGCCACGATGATCAGCGGCCGGAACTCGCGGGCGGTCGCCCGCAGCGCCTCGTAGTCCAGCAGCCCGGTCTGCGGGTCGGTGCCGTAGCTGCGCTGGTCGAACATCTTGCCGGAGATGTTGGGCCGGAAGCCGTGCGTGAGGTGGCCGCCGGCGTCCAGCGACATGCCGAGCATCCGCTGGTTGCCGAAGTCCGCGCGCAGCTGCGCCCAGTCCTGCTCCGTCAGCTCGTTGACCTGCCGCACGCCGGCCTTGGCCAGCGCCGGGCTCTCCACCCGCTGCGAGAGCACGGCCCAGAACGCGACCAGGTTGGCGTCGATGCCGGAGTGCGGCTGCGCGTAGGCGTGCGCGGCGCCGAAGACGCTGCGGGCGTGCTCGGCGGCGAGCGCCTCGACGGTGTCCACGTTGCGGCAGCCGGCGTAGAAGCGGCGGCCGACCGTGCCCTCCGCGTACTTGTCGCTGAACCAGTTGCCCATGGCCAGCAGCACGGCGGGGGAGGCGTAGTTCTCGCTGGCGATCAGCTTGAGCATCTCGCGCTGGTCGGCCAGCTCCTGGGCGATGGCGTCGGCGACCCGCGGTTCCACGCCGCGGACGACGTCCAGGGCGCTGCGGAAGGCGACCGACTCGGTGCTGTAGGGGCTCGCTGCGGACTCTGCCATGGCAGTCCTCCGGGTTCGGCATCGGGACGGCCCAGGCGCACGGCACTTCGGTGGTGGAGACGAGCCGCTCCCCGATGGTTGACCCCATCCCAGCGCGCCAGTCACGGCTCGCCGTCACCATAGCAACGCCCGGACCAGGGCGGCGACCGGTTCCGCCCTTCGGGACGGCCCCTGTGGACGGCGGAAAGCGGGTGTTTGGATGGGGGGCGAGAGGGGGCCTCCGGCGTGCGGGGGCCGGGACCGATCACCCACCCGCGAGCCACCGTCTGGAGACCCATGGACACCACCGCCCCGCCCGTCAGGACCCGCGTGAGCGCCGGCACCGGGGTGATCGCCCTGGACCGGCCGGGCGCCCTCAACGCCCTGGACCTGACCATGGTGCGGCTGATGACCGAGGCGCTGGAGCGCTGGCGGGACGACGACGGCGTCCGTTCCGTGCTGGTGGTCAGCACCTCGCCCAAGGCGTTCTGCGCCGGCGGCGACATCCGGGCCGTGCGCGACGCCGGGCTGCGCGGCGACGACGACGCGGTCACCGCCTACTTCTCCGCCGAGTACGCGCTCAACGCGCTGATCGCCGGCTACCCCAAGCCCTACACCGCACTGGTCGACGGCTATGCGATGGGCGGCGGGCTGGGCATCTCGGTGCACGGCTCGGCCAGGGTGGTGACCGAGCGGGCGGCGCTCGCCATGCCGGAGAGCGCGATCGGCTTCTTCCCCGACATCGGTGCCAGCCACTTCCTGCCGCGGCTGCCCGGCGCGGTCGGCTGGTACCTGGGGCTGACCGGCGAGCGGATCTCCGGCGCGGCCGCCGTCGAGTGCGGCCTGGCCACCCACTACGTGCCCGCCGCCGACCTGCCGGCGCTCCAGGACGCGCTGACCGGCGGTCCCGGAGACCCGGAGCCGGTGCTGCGGCGGTTCGCCGCGCCCGCGCCCGCGTCGGAACTGGTCCCCCACCGCGAGGCGATCGCCCGCTGCTTCGACGCCCCCGACCTGGCCGCCGTCGGCGCCCGGCTGGCTGCCGAGGAGGCCGACCGGGACTGGGCGCGGCAGACGCTCGGCGTGCTGCGCCGGGCCTCCCCGATGAGCCTGCGGATCACCTTCGACCTGCTGCGGGCCGGTGCGGACGACACCCTGGCCGGCTGCCAGGCGCGCGAGCTGGAGCTGGCCAGGAAGACGGCCCGCGAGCCGGACTTCCACGAAGGTGTGCGTGCCCTCCTGGTCGACAAGGACCGCAATCCCTCCTGGTCGGAGCAGGAGTCGCCCATCATATGAGATACGGGTTTCATGATGCGGACGCACCGGCGTAGCGTGACGGCACAACCCGCCCTCCACCGGCGGGATCTGACGACGTGTGCCGGACGACGCAGTGCCGGCCGGACGGGCCGGACGACGGAGTGCCGGACGATTGGAGCGCCATGCCCCGCGAGTGGGACGCCACGACGTACGACTCCCTGCCGCTGCCGCACCTCCGCTGGGGGCGCCGCACCCTGGACCGGCTCCCGCTGCGGGGTGACGAGCGGGTGCTGGACGCGGGCTGCGGCACCGGCCGGGACACCGCGGGACTGCTGGACCGGCTGCCGTCCGGCGGCGTCGTCGCGCTGGACGGCTCGGTCCGCATGCTGGACCAGCTGCGGGAGCGGCTGGCCGGCCGGCTGGACCGCGTCGAGGTGGTCCGCGCCGACCTGACCGTTCCGCCGCTGCCGTTCGACGGCGAGGTCGACGCGGTGTTCAGCGTGGCCGCCTTCCACTGGATCGACGACCACGCCGCGCTCTTCCGCACGCTGGCCGCCCGGATGCGCCCCGGAGCGCGGCTGGTCAGCGACTGCGGCGGCCGTGGCAACATCGCGGCGGTCAACGCGGCCGTCGCCCAGGTGCGCGGCACCGCGCCCGGAGGCTGGGAGTTCGCCGGCGTCGAGGACACCCGCCGGCGGCTGGCGGACGCCGGCTTCACCGACGTCGAGGTGGCGCTGCGGCCCGACCCCGCCCGCTTCCAGCCCGGCGAGCAGCTGGAGTCCTTCCTGGCCACCGTCATCCTCGGCGCCGAGCTGGACGGGATGCCGGAGGACGAGCACGAGCCGTTCGTGAAGGCGGTCGCCGGGCGGCTGGCCGAGCCGGTGGTGGACTACGTGCGGCTGGAGATCGCGGCCACCAGGGCCGGCTGAGCCCCGGGGCCGGCGGCGGCACGGTGGCGCGCCGCCGCGTCGCGCCATCGTGCCCGCCCCCGTCCGCGCCCCGGAGCCCGGTGCGTGGGACATCGGCGGCTGAACCGGTTGAGCGCCCGGGGGCGCCGGGTTCCGCCCTCCCCGTGCCGCGGTCGGGGTCGCGTTGTTACGGTGTGCCGCATGAGCCCGCTCAAACGCCCCACCATCGCCGACATCGCCGCGGCCGCCGGCGTCTCCAAGGGTGCGGTGTCCTATGCCCTCAACGGCAAGGCGGGCGTCTCGGCCCAGACCCGCGAGCGCATCCTGGAGATCGCCGCGCGGATGGGCTGGCACCCCAGCAGCGCGGCCCGCGCGCTGTCGGACGGGCGGTCCGGCGCGATCGGCCTGGTGGTGGACCGGCCCGCCTGGGTCCTGGGGATCGAGCCGTTCTTCATGCAGTTCATCTCCGGCGTCGAGGCCGGACTCGCGGCCACCGGCACGGCGCTGCTGCTGCAGGTCACCGAGGACGCCGGCGCCGAGGAGGCCGCGTACCGCCGCTGGTGGGGCGAGCGCCGGGTGGACGGCGTGCTGCTGGTGGACCTGCGGGACGACGACCCGCGGATCGCGCTGCTCTCCGAACTCGGCCTGCCCGCCGTGGTGGTGGGCCACGCCGCCGGTGCCGCGGGCGTGCCGTCGGTGTGGATCGACGACGGTGCCGCGGTCCGCGAGACCCTCGCCTACCTGGTGGCGATGGGGCACCGCAGGATCGCCCGGGTCGCCGGTCCCGCGCACTTCGTGCACACCCGCGAGCGCGGCGAGGTCTTCGACGCCTGCGCCGCCGAACTCGGGCTGCCGGGCGTGGACTGCGTCCACACCGACTACTCCGGCGAGGACGGCGCGCGAGCCACCCGCCGCCTGCTGTCCGGCCCGGCCCGGCCGACCGCGATCGTCTTCGACAACGACGTGATGACGGTCGCCGCGCTCAGCGTCACCCAGGAGATGGGCGTCTCGGTGCCCGGCGAGCTGTCACTGATCGCCTGGGACGACAGCGAGCTGTGCCGGCTGGTGCACCCCGCGCTCACGGCGGTCAGCCGCCGCGTCCCGGAGCACGGCCGAAGCGCCGCCGCCGCGCTGCTGTCCCTGCTGGACGGCGCCGAGGTGCCCGACATCCAGCTGGACCCGCCGGTGCTCGTGCCGCGCGGCAGCACCGCGCCCGCCCCCCGCTGACCCCGGCGCCCCACCTCCGTCCCGCCCCGCCGTGCCCCTTCCTGGCCGCGGCCGTCCCCCGGCGCAGGTCACCTGCCCCGCCCTGCCCCAACTGCCGCTGACGCACGGGTGTTTCACGGTGTTTCAGCGGGGCGATCCCTGTGCGATGCCTTGACGGTGCTGGTGCGCCCGAGTTAAATCACGACACGATATAAGGCGTGAAACAAGTAGTGAAACAAGCGTGCAGACCCCCTCGCTGCACGGTCGTTCCGTACGTCACGTCCTGACGCAACATGTCAGGCCCATGCCATTTTCCGAGCACCTCTGCCGAGAAAGGCAGCGACCATGAGCGCAGCACGTCGCCCCCGCGGGGGCAGAGCCCGCCTGCGACGCTCCGCCGTCGGAATGCTGGCGGCCGCGGCGGCCGCCGTCGCCCCCGTCCTGGCCGACCCCGCCACCGCGCACGCCGCGGGGGAGAGCGTCCAGGTCTACCTGACCACCACCAACGACTCCGGCGGCCGCAACGTCGTCCAGGGGCTGGCCCAGCAGACCCCGGTCTCCTTCGCCTCCGGGACCGGCGGCTCCGGAGCCAACGTCACCGTCGACGAGGGCACCACGTACCAGCAGTTCACCGGCGCCGGCGCCTCGTTCACCGACACCGCCGCCTGGCTGATGAACTCCAGCGGCGCCCTGTCGGCGGCGACCCGCAACTCCGTGATGCAGAAGCTGTTCGACCCGGTCAACGGCATCGGGATCGACTTCCTGCGCAACCCCATGGGCGCCTCGGACCTCGCCCGCTACAGCTACACCTACGACGACATGCCGGCCGGCCAGACCGACCCGAGCCTGTCGCACTTCTCCATCGCCCACGACCAGGCCGACGTGCTGCCGCTGACCCAGCAGGCCAAGCAGCTCAACCCGAGCCTGAAGGTGATGGGGACCCCGTGGACCCCGCCGCCGTGGATGAAGGACAACGGCAGTTACGTCCAGGGCTGGCTCCAGTCCCAGTACTACGCGGCCTACGCGCAGTACTTCGTGAAGTACATCCAGGCCTACCAGGCGGCCGGCGTGCCGATCGACTACGTCACCGCGCAGAACGAGCCCACGGTCGGCGGCGACTACCCCGGCGCGCAGTGGAACGGCTCGGGCCTGGCGTACTTCACCAAGAACGACCTGCTGCCCGCGCTGCACGCGGCCGGCCTGTCCACCAAGGTGCTGGCGCTGGACTGGAACTGGGACACCTACGACAGCTACGCCGCCCCCACGGTCAGCGACGCCTCGATCCGCAGCGACCCCAACTTCGGCGGCGTCGCCTGGCACGGCTACGGGGGCAACGTCTCGGAGCAGACCACGATCCACGACCAGTACCCGAACCTCCCCGCCTTCGACACCGAGCACTCCGGCGGCACGTGGATCGGCAACCAGCAGAAGGAGGACATGGAGAACCTGATCGACTACACCCGCAACTGGGGCCAGAGCTGGGTCAAGTGGAGCCTCGCCGTCGACCAGGGCATGGGCCCGCACAACGGCGGCTGCGGCACCTGCACCGGCCTGATCACCGTGCACAACGGCGACAGCCGCAGCGGGCAGGTCGACTACACCGTCGAGTACTACACGATGGGCCACCTGACGAAGTTCGTGAAGCCGGGCGCCACCCGGATCGCGTCCACCGACAACTCCACCATCCGCAACGTCGCCTGGCGCAACCCCGACGGCTCCAAGGCGCTCATCGCCTACAACGAGTCGTCCTCCGCCCAGCAGTTGCGGGTCAACTGGGGCAACGAGAACTTCGCCTACACCCTGCCGGGCGGCGCGTCCGCGACCTTCACCTGGTCCGGCACCCAGAGCAACGGCGGCGGCGGGACCGGCCACACCGGCACCATCACCGGCTACGGCGGCAAGTGCGTGGACGTGGCCGGCGCGAGCAGCGCCAACGGCACCGCGGTGCAGCTCTACGACTGCAACGGCACCGCCGCCCAGCAGTGGACCGCCTCCGGCACCACCCTCCAGGCGCTGGGCAAGTGCATGGACGTGACCTCGGCGGGAACCGCCAACGGCACCCAGGTGCAGCTGTACGACTGCAACGGCACCGGGTCCCAGCAGTGGACCCGCGGCGCCAACAACAGCCTGGTCAACCCGCAGTCGGGCAGATGCCTGGACGCGACGGGACCCAGTTCGGCCAACGGCACCCGGCTGCAGATCTGGGACTGCACCGGAGCGGCCAACCAGCAGTGGACGGCGCCCGCCGCCTGATCCGCTGACCCCGAGAACGGCCTCCGGGGGACCTCTCACCGCCGGGTGGCCGCGCTGAAGGAAGCAGCCGCCGGTCCGTGTCCGCACGGGCCGGCGGCTCGCCGCGCCCGCCCGGAACGCGCCGCGCACCACGTCAAGGTGAACCGCCGTGGGCCGGGTTGACGGGTGACGGGCCCGTGCAACCGTTTCGTCGACGGATGTTCGGCTGACCGTTGAGCCATGTGGGCGTCGGATGGTGGGAAGGGTCCTGACGTGCACCTACTCTGGCAGGACCGTCCCGTCCCCTCGCGGCGAGGAGTTCCCCGTGTCCATCGCGCGCAGCGAGAACGTCGTCTGGCAGCGCGGCTGGCTGCGCCCCTGGTTGCGGTCCGCCGCCGTCGTGCTGCCGCTGGTGGTCGTCGCGGCGGTGGTGGCGGGCAACTGGGAACTGATCGGCTCCAGCGCCGGCCGCCTCGGTGAGGCGGACCGCAGGTGGCTCGCCGCCTCGTGCCTGGCCGCGTTCCTGACCTGGGTGTGCTCGGCGACCGCGCAGCAGGGCGCCGTGGTGGAGACGCTGCCGCCGGGACGGCTGCTGGCGACGCAGTTCGCGGCGTCCGCCGCCAACCACATCCTGCCGGCCGGTGTCGGCGGCAACGCGGTCAACCTGCGCTTCCTGCTGCGCCGCGGCCTGTCGCCGTCCCGCGCGGTGGGCGCGCTCGCGGTGCGCACCTGCGCCACGGTGACCGGCCGGCTGGTGCTGCTCGGGCTGGTGCTCGCCTTCTTCCCCGGCGCCCTGCACATCCGCCGGGTCATCGCGGGCGGATCCGTCGTACCCGCACACCCGCTGCTGCTCGTCGCGGCGGTCGCCCTGCTGCTCACCGGCGGGTACGTGGCGACGCGGTGCGCCCGCAAGCTGCGCGAGCGGGCGCGCGCCTTCCTGGCCTCCGCGGCCACCGACGTGCGGGCGCTGCACCGCAACCGGGCCCGGATCGCGGCCCTGTGGGGCGGCGGGCTGGCCTTCCCCGCCATGCACGCGATGGTGGTCGTCACGGTGATGCGCGCGCTGCACTCCCCGGTCCCGGTGAGCGGCGTGGTGGCCGCGTACCTGTGCGCGAGCACGGCCGCCGGCTGGGTGCCCACCCCGGCCGGCCTCGGCTCGCTGGACGCGGCGCTGGCGCTGGCCCTGGTGACTGCCGGCGCCCCGGCCGTGACCGCGACCTCCGCGGTCCTCGGGTACCGCCTGGCGACCACCTGGCTGCCGCTGGTCCCGGGGGTCATGGTGCTGGCGGTGCTGGTGCGCCGCCGGGAACTTTAGGTACGGACCTTTGCCGGAAGTATTGACGGCCCCTGCCGACCCGATTTAAATCACGTCCTGAACTAAGACGTGACGTAAGTCCCGTGCGGGCCTTCGGGGTTCACCGCCGACCTCCACCCGGCGCTCACGGTTCACAGAGTGTCAGGGGCATGACCGAATCCCGCGACCGCGCGAACCCGTCACGAGCACCGCTGCACCGTCGTACCGCCGCACCGTCGTACCGCCGCACCGTCGTACCTCCGCTCCGGCCCACCCGCCGTACCCCCACCGAGGAGTCCCGTCGTGTCGGAACCAGCCACCACCCGGCGTAGCCGCCCCCGCCCGCTCGCCCTGTTCGCCTCGGCCCTGGCCGGCGGCATCGTCGTGGGCACCCTCGGCGTCACCCAGGCCGCCGGCGCCGACCCCGCCGGCGCGATCACCGGCTACGGCGGCAAGTGCGTCGACGTGGCCGCGGCCAGCAGCGCCAACGGCACCGCGGTGCAGCTCTACGACTGCAACGGCACCAACGCCCAGAACTGGACGGTCGGTTCGGACGGCACGCTGCGGGCGCTCGGCAAGTGCATGGACGTGACCGCGGCCGGCACCGCCAACGGCACCCAGATCCAGCTGTACGACTGCAACGGCACCAACGCGCAGAAGTGGACGGCAACCGGCGGCCAGTTGGTGAACACCGGCTCCGGCCGCTGCCTGGACGCCACCGGGCCCAGCTCCGCCAACGGCACCCGCCTGCAGATCTGGGACTGCACCGGCGGCGCCAACCAGAAGTGGACGCTGCCGACCGGCGGCGGCACCACCCCGCCGCCCGGCGGGGGAGTGCAGGCGGTCGCGCCCTACCTCTACAACGGCTGGGGCAACCCGCCGGACCCCACCACCGTCATGAACGCCACCGGCGTCAAGTGGTTCACCCTCGCCTTCGTGCTCAGCAACGGCTACTGCAACCCGCAGTGGGACGGCGGCCGGGCGCTGACCGGTGGCGTCGACCAGAGCACCATCACCAAGGTCAGGGCGGCCGGCGGCGACGTCGTCCCGTCGTTCGGCGGCTACAGCGGCAACAAGCTGGAGTCCTCCTGCTCCAGCGCCGGCGAACTCGCCGCCGCCTACCAGAAGGTGATCAGCGCCTACGGGCTCAAGGCCATCGACATCGACATCGAGGCCGACGCCTACAGCAACGGAACCGTCCAGCAGCGCACCGTCGACGCGCTCAAGACGGTCAAGGCCGACAACCCGGGCCTGACGGTGTACGTCACCATCGGCACCGGCCAGAGCGGCCCCGACACCAGCCTGATCAACCGGGCCGCGTCCTCGGGGCTCACCGTCGACGCCTGGACCATCATGCCGTTCGACTTCGGCGGCGCCGGCCAGAACATGGGCAACCTCACCACGCAGGCCGCCGATGGCCTCAAGAACGCGCTGAAGAACGCCTACGGCTACAGCGACGACCAGGCGTACCGGCACAGCGGCATCTCGTCGATGAACGGCATCACCGACAACAACGAGACCGTCACCGTCAACGACTTCCGGACCATCCTCGCCTACGCCCAGGCCCACCACCTGGCCCGGCTGACCTTCTGGTCCGCCAACCGGGACCGGCCGTGCCCCGGCGCCTACCCGAACGACGACACCTGCTCCGGGGTGTCCCAGAACGCCTGGGACTTCACCCGGACCTTCGCCCAGTACGCCGGCTGAGACCGGCCGGGCCCGACAGGGGGAGGACTCTCCGCTCCCCGGCCGTGCAGCATGGTTCCCGCGATGCAACCATGTGCGGCCGGGGAGCGGAGGTGCGTGCGGTGGCAGGAACACCGAGCGGAGCGGGGACGGTCGACGGGGCGGACGGCGGCGGCCGGGTCCTGGTGGTGGACGACGACGCGGCGATCCGCCGCTCGCTCGGCCGCGCGCTGCGGCTGCGCGGCTTCGCGGTGACCGAGGCGGCCGGCGGCGCGGCCGCCCTCGACCTGCTCGACCGCACCCCGCCCGACGTCCTGGTGCTGGACGTCTCCATGCCGGACGTCGACGGCATCCAGGTCTGCCGCACCCTGCGCGGCCGCGGCAGCGACCTGCCCGTGCTGGTGCTGTCCGCCCTCGACGAGGTCGCCGACCGCGTCGCCGGGCTGCAGGCCGGCGCCGACGACTACCTGGTCAAGCCGTTCGCCCTGGAGGAGCTGGTGCTGCGGCTGCACGCGCTGCTGCGCCGGCGCCCGCCGCGCCCCGACGACCAGGTGCGCGCCTGCGGGCTGGTGCTCGACCCGGCCGCGCGCACCGCCGCACGCGACGGCGAACCGCTCGACCTGACCCGGCGCGAGTTCGAGCTGCTGGAAGTGCTCGCCCGCAACTCCGGCCTGGTCCTCACCCGCGACCAGCTCCTCGACCGCGTCTGGGGCTACGACTTCGACGTGCGCACCGACGCCGTCGACACCTTCGTCAGCTACCTGCGGCGCAAGCTGGAGGCCGGCGGGCGGCCGCGCATCCTGCACACCGTGCGCGGCGTCGGGTTCGTGCTGCGGCCCGCCGCCGGTACGGCGCCCGGGACCGGAGTTGACGGAACGCCCGGAGGCGCGTCATGAGGCTGTCCACCCGCATCGCGCTGGCCGTCGGCGTCCTGGTGCCGCTGCTGGTCCTCGCCTCCGGCTGGATCATGGTCCGGCTGGTCAGCGGCGACGTGCACGCGCAGGGCGACGCGCACCTGCGGCAGCGGGCCACGGCGGTACTGCCCCAGGCCCGCAACCTGCTGCGCGCGATGGCCAACGACCGTCCGCCGAGCGTCGAACAGGCAAGGGAGCGGCGGCTGTTCACCGCCGCGCTCGACGTCGGCATCCGGGTCGCCGGCCCCACCGGCACGGTGAGCGGAGGGCCGCAGCCCGGCGCGGCGGTCGTGCTGCCGCCCGCCGCCGGGACGTCAGGACCGGTCACCGTGCCCGACGGGAAGCGCAGTTGGCGCGTGCTCGCCACACCGGTGTCGGTGACCCGTCCCGCCGCCGGCGGCACCCTGTGGGTGTTCGCGAGCGACACCGCGGGCCAGGCGCAGATCGGCCAGGTCCGCCGCCGGATCCTGACCGTGGCCGTGCTCACCGCGCCCGTCGCGGGCCTGGCCGCATGGGCCGCCGCGACCCGGTTCGCCCGCCCGCTGCTGGCCCTGCAGCGCCGCGCCGGCGGCATCGACCCGCGGGCCAGCGCGACCCGCCTGGACCACACCCCCACCCGCATCCCCGAGATCGACGATCTCGCGCGCACCCTGCAGACCGTCCTGGCACGTTACGACGAGCAGGCCGCCCGCACCGCCGAGGCACTCGCCACCGCCCGCTCGTTCTCCGCCGCCGCCTCGCACGAACTGCGCACCCCGCTGATGAGCATGCGGATCAACCTCGACGTGCTGGACGGCACGCCCGAGCCCGGCCCGGGGGAACGCGCCGAGATCGTCGCCGACCTGCGCACCGAGCACGAGCGGCTGCTCGGGCTGCTGGTGATGCTGCGCACCCTCGCCCAGGGCGACCTCGTGGAGGCCGACGCCTTCACCCCCGTCGACCTGGCCGACCTGGTGGAGGCCGCGGTCACCGACCTGCGGCGGGACCGGCCGGACGCCCGGGTCGCGCTGGACGGAGCGCCGGGCTGCGTGGTGCACGCCTGGCCGCCGGGGCTGCGCTCGGCCGTCGACAACCTGCTGGCCAACGCCGCGGTGCACGGCGCCGGTCCTGACGGCGCCGCGCGGATCGAGGTGGTGCTGCGGCCGGGCACCGACCCCTCGGCCGTGTGCCTGACCGTCGCCGACCACGGCCCGGGCATCCCGGCCGGCGCCCGCGGCGAGATCTTCCAGCGGTTCCGCCGCGGGGCCGACAGCCCGGGCTCCGGCCTCGGACTCACCCTCGTCGCCCAGCAGATCGCCCTGCACGGCGGCACCGTCGCGGTCACCGACCGCCCCGACGGCACCCCCGGCGCCCAGGTGACGGTCCGTCTGCCGCGCCCGACCGCCCCGCACGCGCTGCCCGCCCGACGCGCCTGGCTGCCCGCCCCGACCACCGCGCCCTGAACATCGGGGCCCTGAACTTCGCGCCTGAACATCGGGGCCCTGAACGCCGCCCGGCGCCACAAGGTTTCCACAAAGAGCGTTCCTACCCTCCGGGACGAAGCGGCGCCGCATCGATGCGGCGCCCGCCGACGAGGGAGGACACCATG